>JALVIU010000208.1 GCA_027028665.1 Candidatus Atribacteria bacterium
TTGGAATAAGTATGGCCTGGGCACTTGCCTCTGTGCCTGTTTCTGCCTTTTTTGCATTTGTTCAAGAGGTTCTTGTGATTTTAAAAGAATTTTCAGTGAGTAAAGATTATATGAAGATGATATGGTCAGGGATAGGTGAGGAGTCAGATTTTGTTATGACAGATATAAAGATTGATAATATAGAAGGAGTCTCAAAATGATTACTTTTATGATAATAGTATTTCTTGTACTTTTATTTATGGGTACTCCTATAGGATTTACACTTGGTCTTACTGCCCTATTTATATTCTATAAGATGGGAAACCCTGTATTTTTAAAGATGGTCCCACAAAGATTTTTTGCAGGGTTGGATATGTTTACCCTTATGGCTATGCCATTTTTTATCTTTGCAGGAGAGATAATGAATCGCTCAGGTATTACAAAACAGCTTGTAGGTTTTTCAAATGCCCTTGTGGGACATCTTCGTGGAGGTCTTGCCCATGCAAATATCGTGGCAAGCATCTTTTTTGCAGGGATGACAGGAGCCGCTGTCTCTGATACCGCAGCCATAGGGACCATGCTTATACCAGCTATGGTGGAGGATGGATATGATAAAGATTTCTCTGCAGCAGTAACTGCTGCATCTTCTATTATAGGTCCTACTATTCCACCGAGTAACCTTATGGTTATATATGGATCCCTCATGGGTGTATCTATTGCAGGATTATTTGCAGCAGGTATTGTCCCTGGACTTCTCATTGCACTTATACTTATGATATTTTCTGCATATATATCTAAAAAGAGAAATTATCCCAAAAAAGAGAGACGTTCCACTCTTGTTGAAATGATTAGGGCATTTTGGGATGCTATTTTAGCCCTATTGATGCCTGTTATCATATTAGGTGGTATTTTATCAGGTGTTTTCACTCCTACTGAGGCTGCAGCTGTAGCTGTTGCCTATGCCTTTGTTATAGGATTTTTCGTATTCAAGACCCTGAAACTTTCTGATATTCCATATCTTCTTGCAAAGACAGCAAGAACTACTGGTGTTGTATTCCTTATTATTGCTGCTGCATCTATATTGGGTTGGATTCTTGCTATGAATAGGGTGCCAGAGCAGATCGCCTCTATGTTTTTGTCTATTACAAATAATAAATTTATGATTCTATTTATGATAAATATACTTATGCTTATAACAGGTATGTTTATGGATATAGCGGCAGCACTGGTTATCCTTGGACCTATTCTTCATCCACTTGCTGTTAGTATGGGTGTATCTCCTATACACTTTGGAATAATCATGGTACTTTCCCTCAATATAGGACTTATGACACCTCCAGTTGGTGCATGTCTATTTGTTGCATCCAGTATAAGTAAGCTTACATTGGAACAGATAAGTAAGGCGATCTTTCCCTTTATAATAGCTGAAGTTATTGTGTTGTTCTTAATTACATTTTTTGCCGACATTCCTATGTTTATACCACATCTTTTAGGTTTTCATTAATGAAAAAAAAGGAATTACTCAATTTTACAAAGGAAGAGTTGCAGGGATTTATGAAGGCTCATGGTGAGCCTTCATACCGTGCATCTCAAATATTTCGGTGGGTATACCAAAAAGGAATTTTGGACTTTTCTCAGATGACAGATCTGGGGAAGAACTTAAGGGCTAAGCTTAGAGAACTCTTGACCATTTCTCCTTTTGAGGTGAAAAAACTACTTTCCTCTCAAGATGGAACTTTGAAATTTCTCTTTTCCCTTCCTCATGGAGATGAGATAGAGAGTGTGGTAATGTTCTACGGCAATAGGATAACAATATGCGTTTCTTCTCAGGTGGGATGTCCTGTTGGATGTAGGTTTTGCGCAACCGGTATGTCTGGTTTTCGACGAAATCTATTTACTTATGAAATCGTGGGTCAGATACTATTTGCCCAAAATTATATAGGTAAAAAGATTACAAATATTGTATTTATGGGAATGGGAGAGCCTCTTTTAAATTATGATAATGTAATAAAGGCAATACATATAATAAATGACAAAGAAGGATATAATATAGGGCAGAGAAGGATGACCTTATCTACTATAGGCATAGTAGAGGGTATCAAGCAACTTGCAAAAGAGAAGATAAGACCTAATCTTGCCTTTTCTATCCATGCCCCTTCTGATGAAATAAGGGACAAGATAGTCCCCATAAATAAAAAATATCCCCTTTCAAAAATTATTCCTGCACTTATAGAATACAGAAAAATTACTCATAGAAAGATCACCTTAGAATATGTAATTATAAAGGGTATAAATGATACGATTCAGGATGCAAGGATACTTAGGGATATTGCCAGGAAACTGCGGGCTAAAGTAAATGTAATACCTCTAAATCCTGTGCCTGGTCTGGATTTTTTGCCTCCAGAGGAAGAGACTATTGAGAGATTCGCCAGAATTGTAAGTGAGAGAGTTGAGGTCTCTATACGAAAGAGTAAGGGAAGAGAGATTCAGGCTGCATGTGGACAACTTAGAGCAGAATATAAACTAAAGGAGAAGGTTTATCAATGAATAAAATTACTATAAATACCTCAAAAGTTGAAGAAGCTATAGATATAACTTATAAAGTACAAGAAATAGTAAGAGATTCTGGAGTAAGAAGTGGATTTTGCATAGTTTTTACATTACATACTACCTGTGGCCTTACTATTACAGAAAATGCAGACCCTGATGTAAAGAGAGATCTCCTATTAGGGCTTGGCAAGATTTCTCCTGATCGCACTGAATATAGGCATTTTGAGGGCAATTCCCCTGCACATATAAAATCTTCTTTACTTGGTGTATCACTTTTGGTGCTTATTGAGGACAATAGGCTGGTACTTGGACGGTGGCAGGGTATATATTTTGTAGAGTTTGATGGACCAAGGGCAGGACGAGAGGTGGTTGTAAAGGTGGTAGCTACTTAATATTATTAATGATTAACTGATCAAGATCTATTACAGTACAGTAGGGGATATATCCTTTCTTTTTTGCTTTTTCATATACATCTTTTATGAGGTCTTCTTTTTGTACGTATTCTGTTACTAATACCCATTTGGTTTTTGCAATAAGATCAAGATACTTTTCTCTCTTTTCTATATATGTCTTTGAATTTGGTTTTTCTCGTCCATTATAAAATAGGCTCTCTACACCTATGCCACTTACCATTTTTCTGTATTTTTCATCATCCAATAGTTCTTCTGCATTTTGTGGGACAATGTAGAAACCCTTTTTCTTTTTCCTTGCATATTCTGCTATCTTCATGACAAAATCTATCATATCCTTTTTTGCACTATCCCTTTCGTCTTCATAGTCCTCATAGGTATCTACCTTATCTAAATATACACCATCAAACCCTTGGGCTATGATTTTATCAAGATAGCTATCCTCTTTACCAAATATTATATTTTGCCAATCTTCATCCCAATATTTTACTTTGTAGTTTCCGGGCCAAAATGGATTCTCCTCTTCCAGAAAATCCGGTGGGTTGGTATGCCACTCATCTTTAAAATAGTATCTATAGTCTTCTGCCTCTCCTATACTAAGATATGCAATAACTATCTTTTTATGAGGTGCCTTTTTTAAGCTTTCTATCTCTTTTTCTGTGTATTTTTCCTCATCACTTCCATCCTTTGAATAATCCATTATTACAAGGTCAAAGTTGGTATCTTTTACTTTGTTTATATCAAGATTTTGTAGCTGATATAGGAAATTTTTTATTTTGGGTACTTCCATAGTAGGTGTTACAGAAGGTGTTATAGTATCTATTGGTACAACTCCTACCTCTCCCAGGTCTAAACAACCCAAAAGGAATGTTATCACTATCAAGATGATTACTATATATATCTTTTTCATATTAGACTCCCTTTTCTCAAGTGTTATTTATTATAACATATAATATGTAAGTTGACAATATGGATAGGAGACACATATTTTTTTTGGAGATCGCCTTAGCTAAACTTGATTTAAGGAGTACTTTTAATGTAGAGTAGTTAATCGTAAACAGTAAAAAATAACAGGGAAGCCCCCTTGGGGGCTTCCCTGTTATTACAAAAAGAAGGAGGGGTTTAAAGCTTCTTATGGCATAACCACCAATCGAAGCAGTCATATTCCTTTGGTCTTTTCTCTGCCTCCTCTA
>JALVIU010000209.1 GCA_027028665.1 Candidatus Atribacteria bacterium
AAATTAAATAAAAAACTAAATAAAAAATTTACATTAAAACTATTATATTATTTACTTTATCTCTCACCTCCCATCATAAAAAATATTTTGTATTCATATAAGTTGTATAAATTATACATGGAAAATGTGAAATAGTCAATTGGAACTATTTTTAAAAAATAAAAAATTTTCATATATTTTTCTTAGAAAAGTATATCAAAAAAAGATAAATTATGGTATACTTCTAATAAGGAAGAAGGGAAAGAAATTACAAAAAGGAGGGTGCCATATGTTAAAAAATCTGAAATTGGGTATAAAGATCTCTTTACTTATAGCAATATTAATATTAGGGGTAGTTGCTGTATTAAGTTTCTTTACATACTCCAATTCTAACAAAGCACTTACCAAAAAGACCTTTTCAGGTCTTGTTGCTACAAGGGATATCAAAAAGGCATTTATAGAAAAAGAATTTGAAAATCTCAAAGACAATGTGGATACGATGGCACATTCTCCAGGTACTATTAATGCAATGAGTGAATTAAGAGACTCCTTTCTTACTATTGAAGATACACCAGAGAAGTGTGCATCACTTGCAAGAAAGGCATATATAGAGGAAAACCCAAAGAAAAATAAATGGGAACTAATAGCAGCCCAGGATGGTACATATTATTCAGACGCCCACAGAACATATCATCCTTCTTTTCTTCATATACTGGAAAAATATGATTATTCTGATATCTTGCTCGTAGAACCACAAACAGGCTATGTAATATATTCTGTAAAGAAAAGAGATGATTTTGGCACATCTTTACTTACAGGCCCTTACAAAAATACAAACATAGGAAAACTATTTAGAAAAGCACTTAAAGGAAAAGAAGAGCAGACATATATAACAGACTTTGAAAATTATAAACCAGCAAATGAGCCTGTAATGTTTATAGGGAAACAAATATACAATGATGAAATGGAAGAGATAGAAGGTGTACTTATAATAGAGGTACCGTATAAATTTGTAGACAAGATTATGCAGCTTCATGCAGGTATGGGCAAGACGGGACAGACTTATCTTGTAGGTCCAGACTATCTTATGAGAAGTAATTCCAGGTTTTCAAAAGAGCTCACTATACTAAAACAAAAGATAGCCACAGAAGAGGTAAAAAAGGCGTTACGAGGAGAGACAGGAGTGGGTATTAGTAAAGATTATAGAGGCATAGATGTAGTAATTGCATATACTCCTATTAAAATAGGAGATCTCACATGGGCTATGCTCGCAGAAATAGATAAGGCAGAGGCCCTGGCTCCAGTAAAGAGGCTCTTTAATATAGTAGTAATAAGTGCCATTATTATTATGATCTTAGCCATTTTAATAGGATACGTATTCGCAGAGATACTTATAAAACCTCTTAAGAATATGACAATATTTTTACAGGAACTTACACAAGGAAAATGGAACCTTACAAAGAGAATAAAAATAAATTCTAAGGATGAAATAGGTATACTTGGGACACAATTTAACCTATTTATGGATACTTTACAAGGCCTCGTCACATCCCTTACCGATACTTCTGACAATCTATATGCCCTATCAGAAGAGCTTACATCATCTGCAGATACCTTAGCAAATTCATCACAATCCCAGGCATCTTCAGTAGAAGAAGTGACTGCCACGGTGGAAGAGGTTTCTGCTGCCGTAGAAGAGGTTGCCCATCAGACGCAGAGTGCATCTGAATACTCATCTAAACTTGCAGAAGAGGCAGAAAACACAACAAAATCAGTAGAAGATATCAAAAAGGATAGTGAAGATGTGGCAGAACAGACGTATAAGGTTCAGGAAGGTATAGCAGAGCTTAAAAAGCTCATTGAAGAATCTGTTGCGCTTACAGAAGAGGCAGAAAACGAATCAACAAAAACAAAGGCTTCATCGGAAGAAGGGAACTTAGCAATAAAAAATGTGGCATCTGGGATGGATCGTATATCCGCTCAAGTAGAAGAGCTTGCAAAGGTAATAAATGAACTCGGAAAAGCAAGCAATGAGATAGGAAAGATTATAGAAGTGATATCTGATATAGCAGAACAGACAAATCTCCTTGCATTAAATGCGGCCATTGAAGCAGCACGTGCAGGAGATGCAGGCAAAGGATTCGCAGTAGTTGCAGATGAGGTAAGGAAGCTTGCAGAGCGTTCGCAACAAGCAGCAGGTGAGATAGGAAGCCTTATAAAGGATATACAAAATAAGGTTAAAAATGCTGTGGTTACTTCAGAACATGGAAAGAAAGAAGTAGAGAAAGGATTAGAACTTGCAGAGAAAGCGGGTATATCCTTTAGAGAAATTGCAGACCACATAGATCTACTTGCAAATACAATAAGAAAGATTACAGAAAATATGAAAATACAACTTGAAAAGGGAGATCATGTAGTTGAGCTTACAAATGTATCAGTAGATAGGTTATCAAATACTACACACCTTATAGCAGTAGCAACAGATAGTGTAGATGCGATAGCAGAAATGATACAAGAGATAAATAGTGATCTTGAAAAGATCGCGGCAGCTACAGAAGAGGAAACAAGTTCCATGGAAGAGATAAAGACATCCATGGAGACAATATCCAACGATGTACAGAAGAACGCAGCTGTGGCAGAGGAAATAAATGCAGGTATAAATACATTAAGAGAAGAGGCAGAAAAATTAAGAGAAATTGTTGAAAGATTTGAAATATAGATAAAAAAGGCCCTCATATGAGGGCCTTTTTTATCTATATTCTTCTTCGTCTTCCTCCTGAAATGATTCTTTCTGTAACTTTTCATAAAATTTTAAAAGCCTATCAAATTCCTCAGGATATTTAACCCTTAAGTCTTCTATTATATTTTTTGCCTCATCTAAAAGAGTTTTATAAAAATCTACCAGATGTCCCTTTTCTGCAAGGAATGTAAAAGATATAGCCGTACCCTCTGCCTTATCAAAATCCTGACCAAAGAGCATACCGCTCATATCTATAGACACCCAAAAGAGTTTGCCCTCATCTTCTGCCTTCTCGGCAGATACAAAGAAATCACCTTCTGTACTCTCTATATCAAATTCCTTTATATCTCCCTCTATCATCTTTTTTAGATATCCCAGAATCTTCTCAAGATCTGTAGTTATAATAGAGACATAATCTTTTTTAGTTACAAACTCTACACCATAAAATCTGACCTCTACCCTATACGGAAAAAACTGATACTCTGTATCATAAGATACGTAAAAATCTATATCATCTTTTTGAGATATCTTTTCTAATAAAAAATCTATTTCTATATTTGGGTCACGGGATTTAATTTTTGCCATATAGCCTCCTTTTAATTTTTAGTAATCTTCCTATATGCAGCAAGCATCGGATTCCATACAGTGGAGGTGGCAGGACAATATGCATAGTCAACATCAAAAGCTTTTTCTATTGAAATACCAAGGGATATAAAGACTGCAAAGGTATCTACAAATTGTGCAACACATGCCTCCCCTACAGCAAATGCTCCTAAAAATACACCCTTTTTCTCATCAAATACTACATTAAAAATTGTTCCTTTTACTCCAAAACCAGGATTCCTATGGTAACCCTTTACAAGTACTTCTTTTGCATCCTCAAAACCTGCAGATTTTGCTTCTTCTAATGTGAGCCCCGTACGCGCCACTTCCCATTCAAATACCTTAGTGATCGCTGTGCCTACAATCCCTTTAAACCTCATATCAATACCTGCTATGTTTGCACCTACCACAAGTCCTTCTTTATCTGCTACATCACCTAATGGTGCAAGTACTTTCTTCCCTGTTAGAATATGTTTTACAAGAACAGAATCCCCTGCTGCATATACATTAGATATATATGTTCTCATATGTTCATCGACATCTATTGCCCCTCTATCTGAGAGCTTAAATCCACTATTTTTTAAGAATTCTGTATTGGGCCTTACTCCAATACTAATAAGTAATATATCAGCATCCAGCTTCTCTCCTTTTTCTGTTTCTACACCAATAACTCTATCATCTCCTAAGATATTTACAACTGTATCATCAACAAATAGTTTTACTCCATGTGATTTCATAGTATCAATCACATAATCTCTTTGTTTTTCCTTCAGAAATGGGAGAATTACGGGGAGTCTTTCCACAATAGA
>JALVIU010000210.1 GCA_027028665.1 Candidatus Atribacteria bacterium
TCTGAAAACTTTGTTTCAGAGGCAGTGCTTGAGGCGCAGGGTTCGGTACTTACAAATAAATATGCAGAAGGATACCCTGGCAAGAAGTATTATGGAGGTTGTGAGTATATAGAACAGATAGAGACTATTGCAATTGAAAGGGCAAAGAGGCTATTTGGTGCAGAACATGTAAATGTACAGCCTCATTCTGGATCACAGGCAAACATGGCAGTATATTTTTCTGTACTTGAGCCAGGAGATACAATACTTGCTATGAATCTTGCACATGGTGGGCATCTTTCCCATGGTAGTCCTGTGAATTTTTCTGGTAAGTTTTACAAAGTTGTTCCTTATGGCGTATCAAAGGATACAAACAGGATAGATTATGATGAGGTAAGAAAACTTGCCCTTGAATATAGACCAAAACTCATAGTAACAGGTGCAAGCGCCTATCCCAGAGAGATTGATTTTGAGGTATTTTCATCTATTGCAAAGGAAGTAGGTGCATACCTTATGGCAGATATTGCACATATTGCAGGACTTGTCGTGGCAGATCTTCACAAAAGCCCAGTGCCTTATGCAGAGTTTGTTACTACAACCACACATAAGACATTAAGGGGGCCTAGAGGGGCAATAGTTATTACCCGAAAGGAATATCAAAAACTTATAGACAAAACGGTATTCCCCGGTATTCAGGGAGGCCCCCTTATGCATGTAATTGCAGCGAAGGCTGTGGCATTTAAAGAAGCCCAAACGCAGGAATTTAAGGTGTATCAGACACAGATTGTGAAAAATGCAAAGACCCTGGCAGATGCCCTTATGAGAAGAGGATTTAATCTTGTCTCTGGGGGAACAGATAATCATCTAATGCTACTTGATCTTCGTAATAAAGGAATTACAGGAAAAGAGGCAGAGGCATTTTTGGAGAGTGTACATATTACAGTAAATAAAAATGCAATACCCTTTGATCCCCAAAAACCTATGATCACAAGCGGTGTTCGTATAGGAACACCTGCAGTAACTACAAGAGGCATGAAGGAAGAAGAGATGGATAGGATAGCAGAGTGTATAGACCTTACCCTTTCAAATCCTGGTGATAATACCATATATGAAAAGGTCAGGGGTATGGTAAAAGAACTTACCGAAAGATTTCCACTTTACAAATAGAAAAGGAGGGTTATATATGGACACAATCTCTACCAATGATTTCAGGAGTGGGATCAGTATAATACTGGATGGTGAAGTATATACTATTGTTGAATCTCAACATGTAAAACCTGGAAAAGGAGGCGCTTTTGTAAGAACAAAGTTAAAAAATTTAAAAACAGGTTATGTTCTTGATAAGACCTTTAAAGCAGAAGAAAAGATAGAACGTGCATATGTGGAGAAAAAGAAAATGCAGTATCTTTATAATGATGGTCAGTATTATTACTTTATGGACCTTGAAAACTATGAACAGTATAGCATTCCTGAATCTGCTATAAAGGATATTATAAAGTTTTTAAAAGAGAACATAGAAGTTATAGGTACAATATACGAAGGTACTCCTATTACAGTAGAACTTCCTAATTTTATAGAACTAAAAGTAGTGGATACAGAGCCAGGATTTAAAGGTGATACAGCATCAGGTGGCGGAAAGCCTGCAACTTTAGAAACAGGTGCCGTAATTCAGGTACCATTTTTTGTAAATGTAGGTGATACGGTAAAAATTGATACACGTACAGGAGAATATGTAGAAAGGGTATGAGATGGATGAAAATGTAGGCAAGGTAATTATATCCCAGAATGTAATAGAAAAGATCGTGGAACATAATATAGAGACTCATAAAGAACTTTCTTTGTATTCAAAGAAAGGAGTGAAGCTTGAAATAAAAAGAGATAAAGTCCTTATAAATTTGATGGTAAAGGTAAAATTTGGTGTAAGAATTCCAGATCTTATGTGGGAAGTCCAAAAGTCCATAAAGGAAGATATAGAAAAACTTACGAATCTTTCTGTAAAAGGGGTAAATATACATATACAGGAATTTGAATTTCCGGAGAGTGCTGCATGAAATTTAAAAGAAGGATTGCACGAGAAGCTGTCCTCTTATCTCTTTATCAAATAGACCTAAGGAGTGAGGAAGCATCTTATGCCCTTTCTTTTTCTATAGAGATTCTTTCTATAGAAGATAAAGATGTAATAAAGTTTGCTCAGGAACTCCTTTTGAGTATTGTAGAAAAGGTGAATAAAATAGATGAGACCTTATCCTCGCTTTCTAAAAAGTGGAAACTTCATAGGATGTCATATGTAGATAGAAATATATTAAGAATTGCAGTGTATGAAATTCTCTATGAAGATGAGATTCCCTATAAGGTGGCAATAAATGAAGCAGTAGAGCTTGCAAAACTCTATGGAGATAATAAATCTCCAAAATTTGTAAATGGAGTACTTGCAACTCTTGTGGAAGAGAGGAATATAGTTGAATAGCAAGATTTATACCGTTTCTCAGGTAAATAGTTATATAAGGTATCTACTTGAATCTGATGAATATTTATCTGATATCCATATAATAGGAGAGGTGTCAAATCTTTATTTGCCACAGAGAAAAGGAAGGCATATATATTTTACATTAAAAGACGATACCTCTCGAATAAAGTGTATTATATTTTCTAATTTTCTTAGCTCTCTGGAATTTCTTCCACAAAATGGTATGAAGGTTGTGGTAGAAGGCAGAATAGGTGTTTATGAGAAAATGGGGGAATATTCTATATATGTGTCAAGAATATATCCTCAGGGTAGAGGAGAACTTGATAAGGCATTTGAGGCTCTTAAGGAAAAGTTGAAGGAAGAGGGGCTATTTAGAGAGGAGAGAAAGCGAAAGATTCCATCTTTTCCTAAGAGAATAGGGATTATTACCTCTATTGACGGAGCAGCCGTAAAGGATATTATAAAAAATGCACTAAATAAGTTTCCTAATCTTTCTTTTTTGATATTTCCCGTACATGTGCAGGGAGCAAAAGCGGCATTTGAGATCGTAAGGGCATTTGAGATTATAAAGCAGGAAGGGTTTGACCTTGATTTTGTTGTGCTTGCAAGAGGTGGGGGTTCTTTAGAGGAGTTATGGCCTTTTAATGAGGAAATAGTAGCAAGAGCCATTTACTCTTCCCCTTTACCTGTTGTATCTGCTGTAGGACATGAAAGAGATGTAACTATAGCAGATCTTGTTTCTGATCTCAGGGTTTCAACTCCTTCTATGGTAGCAGAGACCACTATACCATCAAGAGATGAGTTATTTATGAGGGTGCTTTCTACGGTAAAGTTTATGAGGGCTATTATTTCGGGAAATATATCAAAAAGAGAGGAATTTCTAAGACATCTCTTAAGACTTCCCTTTTTTACAAGACCCAAAGAGGAGATTATAAAAAAGAGAAGAGAACCCCTGGAGAGGGTTATAAGGAGTATAGTCTTATCAGAAAAGAAGCTTTACAATAATAAGAAAGATAAGCTGAATAATTTGATGAAGAGGCTTGCCTCTCTTAATCCTTTAAGTATACTGGAGAGAGGGTATACTGTTACATATAGATATCCAGATAATATTCCTGTGAAAAGTGTAAAAGAGTTAGCTGGAGATAGAATAAAGACCCTTTTTCATGATGGGGAGATTATTTCCAAGATAGAGGGTAAAGGAGTGTTGTATGAGTGATATTTCCTTTGAAGAGGCATTTCATAGATTAGAAGAGATTGCACAGAAACTTGAAGAAGGAGACCTTTCTCTGGAGGAGTCTCTTAAACTGTATGAAGAGGGGATAAAGTATTCGCGTATATGTATTAGTATTTTGAATGATGCCAAGAAGAAGATTGAGGTTTTAGAGCTTTCAGAGGATGGGAAGATTGTGATTTCTGAGATGGAAGCAGAGGATTTTTTAAAAAATGAATGATTTTTCTACATATCTAAAAGAGAAGAGAGAGCTTATAGATAGATATCTTGATATCTTCTTACCTTCTGAGGATAGAAGACCGTATATACTTCACAGAGCAATGAGATATGCAGTTTTTGCCGGAGGAAAGAGGCTAAGACCAATACTTGTGCTATTTTCTTCCGAAATGTTTTCAAGTAGTTACACTCAGGCTATCCCTGCTGCATGTGG
>JALVIU010000211.1 GCA_027028665.1 Candidatus Atribacteria bacterium
CAACACCGTTCTCCGTAGGATATATTGTGGCAAAGAAGGAAGGACTTCCTCTTCTAAAAAGGGATATCTTTTTGGACAATTATAAGGAAGAAGGGTATATAAAGGAGCAGTTAGATAAATTGGTAGAGTTTTCTATAAAGAAGGGTATAGCTATAGGAATAGGACATGCCAATAAGATTACCATTGATACTCTGTCTCAATATATGCCTATATTTAAGGAGAAGAAGGTAAAGATAATATCCATAAAAAAGTATGTAGAAGAGGTAATGTCGAGGTGAGGTATATTGAGATAGATAAGATTGAAGGATACCCCTTTATTTATGAATTATTGAGTATCCTGGATGATAGATGGGAAGAGATCTATCTTGTTGGAGGTGCTGTAAGGGATTATTTTTTGGATAGACCATCTTATGATTTAGATTTTGTAGTTCCCTGGAGAGAAGATATTTTAGCACGAAGATTTGCAAATAAGATCAAAGGAAAATTTTTTCTATTAGGAGATAGAGAAAAGGTTGCAAGAGTAATATTAAGTACTCATGAGAAAATATGGAAGTTTGATTTCACTGCATTTAGGGGGAAAGATATATATGATGATCTTGAGAAAAGAGATTTTACTATAAATTCTTTAGCTTTGTCTCTTCGTAATTTTACTCTTATAGATATATTTGATGGTTTAAACGATATAAGGAAGAAAATCTTAAACCCTGTAACAGTATTGATTTTTAAAAATGATCCTTTGAGAATTTTAAGGGCCTTTCGTCTCTCATATTCCCTTTCCTTTTCTATTTCAGATCGTCTTTACGACCTTATAAATCAATATAAAATATTGTTAAGTAGTGTCTCAGGAGAGAGGATAAGAGATGAATTTTTTGGAATATTAAAAACCTCGAACTTTCAGAATGCAATTTTAGAACTTTATAATAGAAAGATATTAGACATTATTTTGCCCGGGATTATATATGATTTTGAACTATTAAAAAGATATAAAAAACTAATAGAAGAAGGATTAGACTCAAGATTTTATAGATACAAAAGAGAACTTGTATACTACCTTAATAAAAAAGTGTCTTTTGAAAGAAAGAAGGAGGACCTCCTAAAACTTTCTTTACTTTTACTTTTTTTACAGGAAGATAAGTATATAGAATATCTCAAAAGGTTAAAGCTTTCAAAAAGTGAAATAAGGAGTATAAAGGATGTTATTGTAAATACTAAACGTTTTTTAAAAGAAGGTTATCCATCTTTGGACGAGCTTTATCTTTTATCTTCCCATGCACAGGATGAACTGCCTGGGGTGGCTCTTTTACTTTATCTATTTGATAAAATGTCTTTAGCGCATTATATATTAGATCTTTTTTATAAAAAACTTTTACCAGGTAGAGACTTGCCAAAACTCATAGATGGGGATCTCCTTCAGAATAGATGGGGAGTAAATAAAGGGCCAAAAATCAAGGATATACTCGATAAAATTAGGATAGCACAGATAAGGGGAGAGATTAATTCGAAAGAAGATGCCTATAAGTTTGTAGATAATTATATTAAAGCATTTGACCTATAGCTTAGATTTTGATATAATTCAACTATGCTGGAGATACCATGGGGTTTAAAAGATATATTACCTGATGAATTTGAAAAGAGAATTTATCTAAAAAATAAGATAAGAAAACTATTCTCTTTATGGGGATACAGGGAACTTACCACTCCTACCTTTGAATATTTCTCTGTACTCTCTATAGGAGTAGGGAAAGAGCTTAAAGCTCAGATGATAAAATTTATAGATCGCGATGGGCACATAATGGCTCTTCGTCCCGAATTTACCACTGCTATAGGCAGGATTATTACTACAAAATTCAAAACCGCTTATCCACCATTTAGGTTTTTCTATCTGGATAATGTATTTAAATATCCTCGAGAAAAGGGTGGAGATAAAAGAGAGATATTCCAGACTGGGGTAGAGTTTATAGGAGAGAAAGGTATAAGAGCAGATGCAGAGGTGATTGCCCTCCTTTCCACTTTTTTGACTAATATAGGCGTAAAGAATTATAAAATTATTGTAGGTAGTATACCTTTATTTAAGGCACTCCTTGAGGAATTTAATGTAGATGATGCTACTTTTGAACTTTTAAAACATTCCCTTTCCATAAGAGATTTTGTAGGTTTTTATAATATATTAGATGAGCTCCCCAAAGAAAAAAGAAAGAGATTGCGGACGATTTTTTCTATGGTAGGGGATAAAGATATACTTGATGAGATCTCCTCCATTGTTAAAAATGACAAAACACAGGAAGCATTGGGAGAGCTTAAAGCCCTCTATAATATAATGAAATACTATGGAGTAGAGGAAAGTTTAGAATTTGACTTTTCATTCTTACGGGACATAGATTATTATACAGGTATTGTATTCGAACTCTTTGTTGAAGGGGTGGGTTATCCCTTTGCAGGTGGAGGAAGATACGATAATCTTTTGCCAAAGATGGGACTTGACCTCCCTGCTACAGGGTTTGCCCTTGAATTGGGCAGGCTTTTGGATGTATTGGATGATGATAGCTTTCCAAAGAGAAAACCCCTTTCCCTTGTTTTAGCCCCATTTGATTACGAAAGATATGGAATAGAATTTGCCCAAAAAAAGAGATCAGAAGGAGAGGTTGTATGTGTGAAGATCTCTAATATGGATAAAGATGAAGCTATAGGATATGCACTTGAGAGGGGAATAGAGAAAATATATATTATTAATAGTTCTTCCAGGATAGATATTATAGATATAAAAGGAGATTGAGATGCCAGAACTTACCATAGCACTTACTAAGGGGAGTCTTTTAGCTCCTTCTTTAGAACTTTTGAGAAGGGCAAATATAAGGTTTCCAGAACTCGAAAGGGGATCAAGAAAGCTTATATTTGAAAGTGAAGATGGTAAGTATAGGGCAATTCTTACCAGGGCAACAGATAACCCTACATATGTAGAGTATGGGGCAGCAGATCTTGGTATCTCCGGGAAGGATGTGATAATAGAGGAAGGTAAACAGGTCTTCGAACTTGTGGATCTGGGAATAGGTAAGTGTAAGATGGTACTTGCCTTTCCAGAGGAGCGGATCCGTCAGATAGATGAAGAGGGTTTTTCTTCTTTGGTTATTGCTACAAAATATCCCCGTATTGCCCGGGAATTTTTTAGAAAGAAAAATGTACAGGTAGATATAATAAAGCTTTATGGCTCTGTAGAGCTTGCACCCCTTGTGGGGCTTTCTGATGGTATTGTAGATATAGTATCCACAGGGAGAACCTTAAGGGAAAATGGACTGAAGGTCTATGAGGATATACTTGATATAAGTGCAAGGCTTATTGGTAATGTAGTGAGTAGAAGGACAAAATATAAGATATTGAGGGATTTTGAGGAGAGGATAAGAGAGGTTGTAAATGGTGCATGATATAAGAGAAGTAACTCTCAAGCAGGGAAGAGAAAAAGAGGTTTTGCTATATCTAGAAGATGAGAAAGAGGATAGTAAAGAGATTGAAGAAAAGGTACGAGATATTGTTGAACATGTAAAAAGAGAGGGTGATA
Source organism: Candidatus Atribacteria bacterium (assembly GCA_027028665.1). Classification (GTDB taxonomy): domain Bacteria; phylum Atribacterota; class JALVIU01; order JALVIU01; family JALVIU01; genus JALVIU01. Next base: position 3,554 of record JALVIU010000211.1, read on the forward strand.
GTGCTATATATCACTATCTTGAAAAATTTGACAAAATAACAAAAACCCCTCCTTATTCCCTAAGGGTCTCAGAAGAGGAGATAGAGACAGCATATAAGGCTGTGGATAAAGATGTACTTTTTTCTTTTCAAGAGGCTATAAGGCGAGTTAAGAAGTTTCACAAAAATCAGATAGAGCGTTCATGGACAGTCTTTGATGAAGAGGGAAGTGTTTATGGAAGTATAATAAGACCACTGGAAAGGGTGGCACTTTATGTACCAGGTGGTAGGGCAAGTTACCCTTCCACAGTGATAATGGGTGTAGTCCCTGCTCTCATTGCAGGTGTAAATGAGGTAGTAATCTCCACACCTCCTGATCCCAATTTCTCTGTATCTCCCTATGTACTTGCTGTGGCAAAATTCCTTGGAGTAAGAGAGATATATAAAATGGGGGGTGCCTATGCCATCTCTGCACTTACCTATGGAACAGAGAGTGTAAAAAGAGTAGATAAGATCGTAGGTCCAGGGAATATATATGTAACTTTAGCAAAAAA
>JALVIU010000212.1 GCA_027028665.1 Candidatus Atribacteria bacterium
TATTAGCACTCATAGCCACAGCCACAGTTGCTGTTCTTACAAAAGAGGCTTATGCGCAAACTTTAGGTAGTGGCGGTCCTGTAGCCCTCTTTGCAAAGGGACTTGGACAATTTTTGGGCTATCTTGGTATACCTCAGAAGGTAGGTATTACTTTTGGATCCCTTACAGTTTCTGCATTCTTGCTTACATCTTTAGATACAGCAACAAGACTTGGAAGATATGCATTTGAAGAGCTCTTCTCTGGCGTGCCATCTCTTTCCAACAGATATACAGCTACGCTTATAACAGTAATCGCAGGTGGCGCACTTGCACTCTCTGGAAAATGGACTACTATTTGGCCAGTATTCGGTGCATCTAACCAGCTCCTAGCAGGACTTGCGCTCTTATCCGCTACAGTATGGCTTGCGCATACCGGTAGAAAGAATTGGGCTACATTTTGGCCGATGGTATTTATGTTCATAGTAACTATTTCTGCTCTTATACTCCTTGCTGTAAATAACTATAAAGCAGGAAATTCATTGCTTGGCACTGTAGCACTTATCTTATTAGTACTTGCTCTATTTATGATTATCGAGGCGCTCTTTAAGAAGAAACCTCAAGAGGCATAAAAAAAGGGGGCATGTGCCCCCCTTTTTAGAAATATTTGGTAATTTCTTCTAATATCTCTATCCCATAAACATCTCTTTCTAATAAGGGAATATATGTAAGGATGAGATTGTTAAAATTTGTTTTTATAAGATTCAGGTATTCTTTTTCTACTTCTTTTCTCTTTCTAAGAAATTCTCCTGTCTTTTCGGGAAGTATCCTATTTACTATTATACCTCCTATAGGTATCTTATATTTAGAGAGAATCTCTATGGCCTTTTTTGTCTCTATTATAGGAAGCCTCTCTGGATTTAGTACAAATATATAAGAGGTAAATTCTTTATTTAAGAGTAGTTTTCTTGCATCCTGAAACTTTTGTTTTCTTACCTTTAAGATCCTGAGAATAGGATCATCATCCATCCTTATATCTACACCTTCTTTTATCTTTTTTACGCTTTTCTTTAGAGAAAGCGCCACCCTTCTTTTCTTAAAAAGATTATCTATCCATTTTTCCAGGATCTCGGGCAGTGAGAGTAGTCTTAGTGTATGTCCTGTAGGCGCTGTGTCAAATACAATTATATCGTATGTTCCTTCATCAATTCTATTCATAAGTTCTATGAATTTATCAAATGTTGCCCCCTCTTCTGCTCCAGGAGAAAGATATGCAACATCTATTTGCCTTTTTATCTCATCCATGAGTATGGGACTTATAGTTTTTGAGAGACTATTTTTTATTCTATTTATGTAGTTTTTTGCCTCAAGCTCAGGGTCAATTTCTATACCCCATAGATTTTCCTTTATTAATTTTTCCCGGGGCCCAATATCTATCTTAAATATATCTCCTATAGAATGTGCAGGATCAGTAGAGACAAGTAAAACCCTTTTCCCACAGGATGAGGCGAAAATAGAAAAGGCAGAGGCAGATGTGGTCTTTCCTACCCCTCCTTTTCCCCCAAAAAATAAAAATTTTTTATTTAAAAACTGCTTCATTTTATTTTTATGGACTAAAGTCATGCTTACCAAACCTTTCTGAGAGTACCTCTCTCTTTCTTAGCATTCTTGTCTCCCAATTTTCCATATCTTCTGCTATGTAAGGTAGAAGTTCCATGGTATAATAAGACACAGGATTAGGAATCCCTAACAAATCAGAAAACAAAAGAAGCATATATAAATCTTCCTGCTCATATGCTTCTTTTTCCAGAAGATCAACAGCAGATTCTATAAAAAATCCGTACATAAAATCTTTGATATCTATAATAACTCTCTTTATTTTATCTACAATCTCTGTTTTTTGCATGGTAAAATTATAACATGTAATTTATTATTTTTCAACGATAAGTTCTTTAAAGGAGGAACTACTATGGGATCACCGAGAAGTAAAGTGGAGGTAAAAGGTTTTGAGGCAAAATATTACGATTTTCTTATGGATATATTAACTTTTGGGGCCTATAAAAAGACAATGGAGAAAGCTATTGAGCTTATGGGTATAAGTGAGAATGATAAGATTTTAGACCTCGGATCAGGTACTGGTAGAAATGCCTGTATTATGAGGAAATATATAAAGGACCAGGGAGAAATTGTGGGGCTTGATATATCTGATATTATGATAGAAAAATCGAAAAAGAGATGTAGAAACTATGATAATGTTCGATTTGAAAAAGCAAGAATAGAAGAAGAACTTCCATATAGAGAGTATTTCGACAAGGCCTTTATCTCTTTTGTACTTCATGGATTTGAGCAAGAGGATAGAGAAAAAATTTTGAAAAATATACATTTTGCACTAAAACCTAAAGGAGAGCTTTTCATTTTGGATTATACTCATGCACATCCAAGAGAGGTGCAGGGTATATATAAAATATTTTTAACCAAATTAGAATGCCCTTTGGCATATGAATTTGTAATATTGGATCAAGAGGCCTTTCTTAAGGAGTTTGGTTTCTCTAATTTCTCCTATAACTATTTCTTCTATAAAAGGGTAAATCTTTTAAAGGCTATCAAAAATTAATTTTACCTTTTTTGAAATTGGGAATCTAATAAAGTAGAAAATGAAAACCGATGAAGAGCTTATTGAAAAAATTAAAGATGGTAATATAGCTGCTTTTGAAGAGATAATAACAAGATATAAAGCGAAGATTTATAAAATTATTTTTAGTATTATTAGAGATCCTCAAGATGCAGAAGATCTGGTACAGGAGGTCTTTATTAAGGTATATAATTCTATTAGAAAATTTCGGGGAAGATCGCGCTTTTATACATGGTTATATCGAATAACAGTAAATGTAGCTCTCAATTATCTTAGAAAGAATAAAAAGAACCTGGAGTTTATAGATGATATCGGATTTTCTTTAAAGGAGAGAGAAATAGAAGAACATATATATACGCAAGAGATTGTGAAAGAGATATTTGATTTGGCAAATGCCCTGCCAAAGAAGGAAAAATTGATCTTTATTTTGAAATTTCAAAATGGTCTATCTAATAAAGAGATAAGTGAGGTGCTGGGTCTTTCACGGGATAGTGTTAAGGCTAATCTGTATCATGCATTAAAAAAGATGAGAAAATCTCTTAGAGAGAAGGGATTTTTGGGGGATTAGTTATGGATAAAAAGGAGTTTAGGGATCTAAGATTTATAATGTCGGTCCTTGATAAGTCGAGAAAGAAAGATATAGAGGTACCAGAACTTGAAAATTTAGAATCTGAGGTATTAAGACAGGTAGAGGTAAGAGAATTAAAAAAAGAGATAAATATTTTAAGAAGACTAGAGTACGGCTTGGTTATAGGTATTTTTCTTTTATTTGTTTTATTATTTCCTCGAGGAATGTATGACAGGATAAAGAGCTCTTATCCTGGAACTACTATAGCATCATCAAGTATTGAAGATGTTATATATGAGGTACAAAGAGAGATAAGTTCATATCTGGATGAGGAATATGAATTGAATTCTCTGGGTTTAGAGAACATGCTTTTGGATTATGAAGATACTTACTAAGGAGGTGTTAATATGAAGAGAAATATAGTTTTGTTTCTTGTGGTAAGCTTTATAGTATTAAGTTTGGGGACTCTTGCTATGGCACAGCCTAAAAATGTACCTGAAAGACCTCAAAAACCTTTAATTGGTAAAGATGGAGAGTTTGTAGAGGTATTATGGCTATGGGAGTTGACCAAGGCCTTAAATTTAAATGAAGAAAAGCTTGCACTACTCATTCCTAAGCTCAAGAAATTTAATGATTTAAGAAAAGAGACTGCACAGGCGAGGAAAAAGACCTTATTTGAGTTAAGAGATGCTCTAAAGAATAATAAAGACGATGCCACTATAGAGGCTATTTTGGGCAAATTGGATAAATTAGAAAAGGATTTTCTAAAACAGAGAGAGGCTATAGAACAGGAGATAAAATCTGTACTTACTGTAAAGGAATGGGCACAGTATATTCTCTTAAGAGAAAACTTTGAGAGAAAACTCAAGGCCTTTTTATTAAATAATGCAAAATTAAGGGAAAAGAAGATCCCCAAAAAAAGATAATAGACCTCATAAAAAAAGAGAGGGTTATCCCTCTCTTTTTTTATTTCCCCAGAAATTCTACTTTATGGTATTGACTAAATTGTAAAACAGAAGTATAATATAATCAGAATTAGGAGAGCCTAACTTATGATTACAAGGAATATAGAAGACTATTTAGAATCTATCTTAATATTGGAAAGAGAATTGGGATATGCGCGGGTAAGTGATATTGCCAAAAGGCTTGGTATTACTTACCCAAGTGTATCTGAGATGATGAAAAAATTGGGGGAGTTTGGATATATTAACTATAGAAGATATGGAAAGATACTGCTTACAGATCTTGGAAGAGAGATTGCAAAAGATGTAGAAAAAAGACACAATCTCTGGGTTTCTTTTCTTACATCTTTAGGAATAGATATAGAAAAAGCAAAAAAAGATGCCTGTAGATTAGAGCATGATATATCTAAATCCTCTGTAGAGAAGTTAAGTAAATTTTTAGATTATGTACTAAACACAGAAGAGGGAAGAGAATTCCTTCAAAAATTTTCTCAAGAAAAGAGGAGGTAAATAGATTTGGGTGCAAAGATTAATATGGGATTTTCCTTGGGAAGTTTAAAGAATGAGCTTATAAAAAATACAATAGCTGTTGCAAGTGGAAAAGGAGGGGTAGGTAAGTCTTCTGTCTCTGCGCTTCTCTCAGTATTTTTAAGAAAAAAGGGCTATAGAGTAGGACTTATGGATGCAGATATCACAGGTCCAAGTATCCCAAGGATGTTTGGTTCATCTGGAAAGCCTTATGTTGTTGACAACAAGATCCAGCCAGTAATTACAAAAACTGGGATAAAGATGATCTCTCTGAACCTTTTTTTAGATAATGAGGATGACCCTGTTATATGGAGAGGACCATTAATTACAAAGACGATCAAACAGTTTTGGGAAGATGTAGATTGGGATGAATTGGATTTTATGATTATAGACCTTCCACCTGGGACATCTGATGCTACACTTACTGTAGCCCAGAGCATCCCCCTTACAGGCATGGTACTTGTAACATCTCCACAGGAACTTGCCCTTATGATAGTAAAAAAGGCATTAGGCATGGCAGAGAGAATGAATATAAAACTTTTAGGGGTTGTCGAAAATATGAGCTATGTTGTCTGTCCTAAGTGTGGAGAGAAGATCTCCATTTTTGGAGAAGGAAAGGCAGAAGAAGCTGCTTTGGAAAGAGGTATTCCGTTTTTCGGCAAGCTTCCTATTGATCCTGTTTTTTCTAAGTTATGTGATGAAGGAAAGGTTGAGGAATTTGATTTAGAGTCCTTTAATGAAGTAGGAGAGAAATTTTTGAAAAATTTTGATAAATAAAAGAGGAGGTGGATCTTATGTGGTTTGGATGGAATGGATACGGATGGGGCCCGTGGGGACCTAATTTTGGTCCGATGTATGGACCTTATGGATATGGTTATGGGCCAGGTCCCTATTATGGTCCTGGGTATGGGGCACAGTACAATCCTGGATATAATACTCAATATAATACTGGGTATAATGGTGGGTATAATCCTGGATGGGAAGAGCCATATGACTATAGAAAGATGGAGCTTATGGCCTTAAAAGAGGAATTGAATTTTATGTCTTATAGAGTAAATGAAATACTGAATAGAATAGATGAATTAGAAAGGGAGATGAGGTAATTATGAGAATATGTGTGGTTTCTGAAGGTCCTACTCTTGATAGTAAAGTAGATACAAGATTTGGAAGGGGAAGGTATTTTGTATTTGTAGATCCAGATACCTTAGAGTTTGAGGCAGTGGAAAATCCTAGTATAAATGCCATGGGTGGAGCAGGTATTCAGGCTGCTCAATTAGTTGCTCAAAAGGCAAAGGTCGTAATTACAGGTGGAAATTTTGGTCCAAATGCTGCACAAGCCTTATCCTCTTTTGGTGTAGAGATGATAGGGGATTTTTCTGGAACAGTAAAAGAGGCTATAGAGGCTTATAAAAAAGGGGCATTAGGAGGAGGTAGTGCAGGTGGTACTTCTTCTCCAAATGTATCCAGTATGGGAGAAAACCTTGCAACAGATATAGAAGTTGAGGAAGTAAAAAGAGACGCTATGAAGATTTCTAATGATATAGAAAATGCAAAGAAAAGAATAGATAATTTAATGAAAGGAGAGTGATATCTATGCCATTTGGTAGGGGACAGGGTAGAGGTCAAGGCAGAGGTATGGGCATGGGTAACCCAGATCCGAATAGAGGTAGAGGAGGGGGTAGACATCAAGGGGGCTCCAGTGTATGTAAATGTCCGAAGTGTGGATATACAATGCCTCACCAGAGAGGTGTTCCATGTACAGAATTTAAGTGTCCAAGATGTGGAACCCCTATGTTGGGTGAGTTTCATAATATATAAATTTGGATAAGGAGTAAAAATGATCGTATCTGTAGCGAGTGGAAAAGGAGGTACAGGAAAAACTACTATATCTATAAACATTGCGTTGTCTATAGGAAATTTGAAATTTATAGATACAGATGTGGAAGAACCAAATGCACATATATTTTTAAAACCTGATTTCCAAGAAACTCATAAAGTAGAAACACTTTATCCTGAAATAGATTATAATAAGTGTACATTTTGTGGTGAATGTGCCAAGGCATGTGCATTTAACGCCTTAGCTGTTGCTAATAAAAAGGTATTGGTATTTAAAGAGCTGTGCCATGGCTGTGGATTGTGTAGTTATGTCTGTCCGGAAAAGGCCATTGCTGAAATAGGTAGACATGTAGGTATTGTACGACATGGAAAGGCATTAAGAGGTATTGATTTTTGGGATGGCCTTTTGAATTTAGGTGAGGCCACCCCTGTGCCTACCATAAAGGAACTAAAAAGGTATGCGTTAAAGGATTATAATAAGGAGAGGGATCTGGTACTTATAGATTCTCCCCCTGGGACATCTTGTCCTGTAATTGAGTCAATAAGGGATAGCGATTATGCAATATTGGTTACAGAGCCTACTCCATATGGATTAGCAGATCTTAAATTAATGGTAGAGGTGATCCGGGACTTTAAGATTCCATTTGGAGTAGTTATAAACAAGGCAAACCTTGGAGATAGGGGTATATATACATACCTTCAGGATGAGAATATTGAACTTATAGGAGAAATACCTTTTGATAAAAAAGGGGCAGAGCTTTATTCTAAGGGTATCCCTCTTTATGATGTGGATGGTTTCAAAGAGGGATTTGAAAATATAATAAGAAAAGTAGAGGATCTTGGTAGAAAATGATAAAGAGTATAGCTATAATAAGTGGAAAAGGCGGTTCTGGAAAGACAACTTTGGTTTCTAACTTAGCTCCCATATTTGAAGATAAGGTATTGGTAGATTGTGATGTAGATGCACCAGACCTATATATAGTAATGTCCCCAAAGATTAGTAAACAAGGGGAGTTTAGGGGGTCAGATATAGCTTATATCGATAAAGCAAGTTGTATTGAGTGCGGAATGTGTATAGATGTATGTAGATTTGATGCAATATCTCCTTCTTATGTAGTTGATTTTTCAGCCTGTGAGGGATGTACATTTTGTGAAAGGGTATGTCCGGTAGGGGCAATTGAGATGAAGGAGAGGATTGCAGGAGATTGGTTTATTGGAAATACACGATTTGGACCCATGGTATATGCAAAGTTAAATCCTGGGGAAGAGAATTCAGGTAAATTGGTACTTCTAGTAAGAAAGCAGGCAGAGTTTTTAGCACAATCCCAGAAAAAGAGATTTGTACTTATAGATGGACCTCCAGGGATTGGATGTCCTGTAACATCTTCTATTACAGGAACAAACCTGGTAGTCATCGTTACTGAACCTACGAAATCTGGCATACATGATCTCGAAAGGATAGTAAAACTTGTAGACAGTTTTAATATTAAACAGTTAATTGTCATAAATAAATTTGATTTAAATAGAGAAATGTCTGATGAAATAGAAAAGTTTGCAACATCCTTAAAGATTCCAGTAATAGGAAAAATACCTTTTGATAAAGTTATGGTAGATGCATTAACTCAAGAGATAACATTAAGAGAGTTTGTACCCAATCATTATCTAAATACCATTTTTTTAGATATATATAAAAAGATAATGGAGGCTGTTGTATGAAAACTTCTGATATTGCTAAGATTGGTGTTATAGGGGCATTGGTTACGATCGCTACAATGCTTTTTCAGATTCCTACCCCAGCAACTAAAGGGTATATAAATTTAGGTGATACATTTATCTTTGTAGGAGCTATATTATTGGGTAAAAGGTCTGGTTTTTTGTTAGGAGGCTTAGGCTCTGCTCTTGCAGATATCCTAACAGGCTATGTTCATTGGGCGCCTTTTACATTAGTCATAAAAGGTCTTGAGGGATATATCGCTGGCTTTGCCCAACCTCTTTATAATAAAGAGACCTTAAATTATACCCTTGCTATCTTGATATTTGTGGTTGCTGCCCTGGTGATGGTAGCAGGATATTTTATTGTAGAGGTCTTTATGTATGGTATAGCTGCAGCTTTTACTGAACTTGGTGGGAATTTATTCCAGGGAGGTGTAAGTGTTGTTATCTCTTTATTTATAATATTAGGAATAAAAAAGGTAGGTATAAAATTATGAGTGGAAAAATTACATTAGCTGATGCACCTGAAGGAAGGATGGTAAAGGTAATAAACATACGAGGAGGATGGGGAGTAAGACAGAGACTTTCTCAGCTTGGTATATATCCGGGAGATATAATAAGAGTGGTAAGAAGTGGTGCATTTAGAGGGCCAGTTTATATAGATGTAAATGGTAATGGAATTGCAATAGGAAGAGGCGTAGCATCTCATATAGAGGTAGAGGAGGTTTAGATGAGAATAGCTCTTTTGGGTCAACCGAATTCAGGTAAGAGTACTATTTTTAATAGCGTTGCAGGATATAAATCTGTTACTTCTAATTTTCCTGGGAAGACTGTTGAATATACTAAAACCAGAGTAAATTTTGAAGGTAACTATTTTGAATTAGTAGATCTTCCAGGTACATACTCCCTTACATCATTTGACCTGGCTGAACTCGAGGCGAGAAACTATATTTTATCTGGAGAAGTTGATGTAGTAATAAATGTAGTTGATGCATCACTTCTTTCAAGGGGTTTAGAGCTTACTATACAACTTTTAGAGCTGGAAATACCTTCCTTACTTGTTTTAAATATGATAGATGATGCAAAGAAAAAAGGGATATATATTGACCGTGAAAAATTAGAGAAAGTACTGGGCATACCAGTGGTAGAGACTATCGCTGTAAAAGGAGTGGGGCTTAAGGATGTTTTTAGGATTGCTATAGAAGTAGGAAAGAAGTCTCAAAAACCCAAACCTCTTCTTTATAGAAAGGATATTGAAAAGGTAATAGATAAACTATTAAGCATTTTACCTTCAGAGCTTGATTCCTTAGGACTTCCAAAGAGATTTTTGACTGTAAAATTATTAGAAAAAGATACTTATATAATTGAGAAGGTTTTGACTAAAGTTCCCTCTTTTAAGGAAGAGATAGAGAAACACCAGAGAATTTTAGAAAAGACCCATGGTAAGCCCTCTGATCTTGTTATCTCTGGAGAAAGGCATGCCTTATCCATGGATATATTTGAGCGTGTAGCAAAAGTCAAAAAACCAAAGATAAATTTTGTAGAGAGAATAGATGATTTTGTGCTCAATAAATATTTGGGGTACCTTATACTTGTATTTGTTTTGTATGCATATTTTAATTTTATATTTAAAATAGGGGTTCTTATTGAGACACCTATTACGTCCTTATTTGATCAATTTAATACATTTGTTTCTGCGCACCTGGGGCAGACCCTTATAGCATCTATTCTTGAAGGTATAGTTCAAGGCCTATCAGGAGGAATAGGTATAGTAATTCCATATCTGGTTCCTTTTCTTATAGGCCTTTCACTTTTAGAAGATATTGGCTATCTGCCAAGAATAGCCTATCTTATGGATGTATTTATGCATAGAATAGGTCTTCACGGAAAGGCCATTATTCCCTTTATATTGGGCTATGGATGTAATGTCCCAGCTATTATGGCTACAAGGATATTAGAAGAGCCACGGGATAGATTTATCACAGCATTTTTGGCCACCTTTATTCCATGCTCTGCTCGTATTACTATTATATATGGACTTGCTGCATATTTTATAAGCCCTAATGCAGCACTTTTTATATTTTTCTTCAATATATTAGTAATAGCGATTATCGGGAAAATTTTAAATAAAATTCTTCCCTTTTCTTCTCCTGGAATGATATTAGAGATACCAAGATATCACATACCTTCTATTAAGGTAGTTTTGGCAAAAACGTGGCTTAGAATGAAGGATTTTATATATATTGCATGGCCTCTTTTAATAGTGGGAAGCATTATACTCAGTCTCCTTCAGTATTATAAGATTGATATTTTATTAAACAAAATTTTGACCCCTATAACTGTATGGATCTTAGGTCTCCCCCAGTTTGTGGGAACTACATTGATATTTGGGGTACTTAGAAAAGAGTTGTCCATGATAATGCTTATGCAGGCAGCAGGAACCAATGATATCATAAAGGTTATGACCCCTGAACAGATCTTTGTATTTACTATTTTTGTGGTATTCTATATACCTTGTGTTGCTACTATTGCAGTCTTGGCAGGAGAGTTTGGCTGGAAAAAATCTACTGTTATTACTATCTTTTCTATAGGTTTGGCAAGCTTTTTAGGCTTTATATTTAGGTTATGGTTTCTCTTCTTTTAATCTCATTTTATTAATGATTAATCCACTTGGGAGTTTAGGATAAAAGTCTGTAGATTTTTGGGGCATTTTCTCTAATTTTTCGGCTATATCTAATACATCAAATTTATTTGTGGGATTAAGAAAGAAACATATATACCCACTATTTTTACATTCATCCCATTCTCTGAAAAAGTTTAGATCCAGTATTTTCATATTATCTATAATCACCCTATGAAGTATATTTACATCAAGTAGATTCCATTTTATACTTCTTTTGGGGTCGAAGAATTTTTTAATTTTTTCCATCATTGGTATTAATAATATATATTTATCTTTTATATGTACTCCTATGGGGTGCTCTTTTGCTTTTTCTAAGAGGATTTTTTTTAAAACCTCTCTGCTATTTACTTGATGGATGGTAAAATAATTCTTCCATACCTTTAAAAGGTCTATATCTTTCATCTCTGTCTTTATTTTTCTGTGTGTAGGTAATATAGTGATACTTTCTTGAAAAACATTGACAAGTGTAGCCATGACAAATTCAGGGTTTTCAGGATATGTAAACTCT
>JALVIU010000213.1 GCA_027028665.1 Candidatus Atribacteria bacterium
AAATTATTCCTATTATCTGGGGGAATATGCGTGCCTCCTTATACTCTATATTAAAACTACCAATTATAAAGTATAAAGCTATGAAATATATTAAAATGCTTGTAAATATAGAAAAGTTTCTCATTATTTTATAATAAATAAAAAGGGAGGAACTCCTCCCCTTTTATTTATTAACCAATATCTTTCTTAATCTCTGGTCAAGATCTTTCAAAAATTCTTCATACTCTTTTGCCCCCATAAACTGAAGTGGAAGCTGCATCTCTTTTGCTTTTTTCTGGAATTCTTCATCATTAAATACCTTTTTAATAAGTCCTTCTAACCATTTTATCTGTTCTTCTGTAATGCCACGAGGTGCTGCCACTCCGCGAAGAGCCACTTGAATCACATCATATCCTGCTTCTTTGTATGTAGGTACATCTGGTACCCAGGAGATTCTCTTTGAAGACCCTACTCCAAGTACTCTGATTTTACCATCCTGTACTTGATTATAGATTTCGGAAATATTTGAAATCATTACATCTACATGTCCTCCCAATAATGCAGCTACTGCAGGAGCAGTACCTTCAAATGGAATTTTTCTAAATGTTCCCCCTGCGAGTTTTTCCAATTGCTCTAAGGCAAGGGCTTCTGATGTACCTGGGCCACCATATGCTATAGAGAGTTTGTTTGGATTTTTTGCTATATATTCCATAACTTCTTTCATTGTCTTAAATTTACTATTTGCATTTACGGCAATAGTTCCTGGGTCATTTACGATATTTGCAATAGGCTGGAAATCTTCTAATCTGTATTTTACTTTATCAGGTCTTAGTATGGGATGTATCAGCGTGGTAGGTGGATTGATAAAGCCAATAGTATAGCCATCTGGTTTACTTTTGGCAAGATAGGTAAAACCTATCTCTCCTGCAGCTCCAGGTTTATTGATTATTACAAATGAAACAGGACTATATTTTTCTGCAAATTTAAATACCGTTCTTGCTGCAGTGTCTGTACCACCGCCAGGAGAAAAGGCCACAATTACTTTAATGGGTTTCTCTGGGTATGCGCCATAGGCTAATATAGAGAAAGTGAGAAGAAGAGATAAAACAAGTAGAGACAATAAAATTTTTTTCATTTTTGAACCCCCCTCTTTTTTAATTTTTTTAATTATATCAGAATTTTGTCTTTTATGCAACAACATTTATGCAGTAATTATTCCAGGAATAAAATATCAAATTGCCTTTCCCTTATAAATTCTTCTAAAAGAATATGATTTTCCTTTTTAAAACCAATAAATTTTATTATTTTATAAAATGGAGGAGTATAATTTTTGGAATATCGTATTACTTTTCCCTGCACATGGAAATGAATAGAATTCTCTGTATTTGGGGGAAGTGAAAAGTCTATATCAATGATATCTCTCTTAAACTTCTTTTGACTTCCTCTGCCAAGGGGTATAATCTGGGCACCATAAGAGCTTATATCAGTGGTTAAGGCGATGCACTTTGTTTTTCCATCGAATATTTCTAAAGGAATAATCCAGGGGGTACGGGGATTTTTTCTTATCTCGATCTCCTTCTCACTTATTAGCATTACATTTATAATGCAGGATGGTGTATAGTTTACATCTACTATTTTCCCCTGGACTTCTTCTTTCAAACTGGGGAAACTGAGCATAACCCTATCCTCTGGCAGAAGAGGGGAGTGACTTATGTGAAAATCTGGTAAGTATTCTCCTGTAATAATAGTAAGTATATTGGAATTTCCATCTTTTACTCTGCCTTTAATTTTATTTCTTAACTGCTTTTTAGGTGTTATATAAACCTCCATATTTGTATATTTACTGTAATTTGTCCTGAATTTTTCCATTTTATTTAATAATTCTACAATGGATTTTCCTATTTTGGGATCATAACTTTTCCCTAAATCTTCTTCAATTACAGAGAGACTCTCTTTAAGAGTTAGTTTTTTCTTATATGGTCTAAATGTCATGAGGCTCCCCAGGGTATCAAGTATTCTTAAAAGGCGTGCACCATTTGGGATCTCTTCCCCTATCAGTTTGTGGGGATATCCACTTCCGTTATAATTTTCATGGTGGCTTTCTATAATACTTTTTACCTTATTTGGAATAGGTAAATAGTTTAGGAGATTCAGGGTATAATAAGGATGGTTCGATATGGTTATTCGATCTTTTTCTTCCACCTTATTTGTGCCAGATAATATCCCATCTCTAAGGAAGAGCTTGCCGAGATCATAAACTAAAATGATAAATAAAAATTCTGTTGGATTCATATTAAAATCTTTTCTTTCTCTGGCAATCTTTTGAGCAAGCTTGAATATAATATTTATCTTTTCTAAGAAGGAACTTTCTTTTTTGTTTAATATATATAGCAAAGATGAGAGGCTTTCTCCTTCTTTTATAAGTTTTTTTCCATATTCATATATGGTTTTTATCTTATCCTCTAAGTAGGATTTTAGTATTTTAAATTCCCTTTCCTGAATCTTTGTATTATCCTTTATATGTAAAAGTATTAGCGCTTCTCTGTATGGGCCTATGGATAAAAGAATAGGCATGATGGATAGATTTTGAATCTTCTTTTTAGGAATCAATGACTTAAAGGAATCTGGATGAGACATACCTATAGTAACTTTTTCTCTAAATATGGTTAAGGTATTTGAAGGAAATGATATATATTCCTTTTTTCCGAATGTTGATATAAAAATTGATATATCTTCTATTCCATATATGTTTAATACTTCATTCTTTATTTGAATTATGTCTTCTATATAAGATTTTTCTAAACTTTGTAAAAGATATACAGAAGTATTTAATATATCTCTACTTATTATGTTGTACATAATCATCATCTCAATTATCAATATCTCAATTATCAAATTATATTAAATATTTCGGTTATAATCATATAGGTCTTGACATTTTTTTATTATTGTAATATTTTTAAAGAAAAAAATAAAACAAAGAAGGTGATTAGATGAGGAGAGAGGAGATATCATTCGTGTCTTTTGTGCATGTGGTATCCAGGTTTCTATTTTTCTTGAGTATGGCAGGCACTATATTTATAGGTATTATGGTTTTTTATAATGTTTTTATGAGATATATATTTAGAAAACCTATTCATTGGACTACAGAAGTAACATCTCTTATGCTTGTATTTATTACCTTTTTAGGTGCAGCATATATGACTCAGGAGAACAAGCATATAAAATTTACACTTATATACGAAAGGCTCAAAGGAAAAAGAAAAAAGTGGATCGATATTATAAATGCTCTTGCAGGAAGTGTATTTTCTTTTATCCTCTTTTGGGAGGCCTGGAAAGCAACGAAAATTGCATATACTACAAATATGAAGATGCCTTCTCTTCTTGGTACCCCTTATTATATCCCTTATCTTCTGATTACCATAGGTTCACTAATGATAGGACTGGAATTGATTGCCAGGATTATTGTTAATTTAAAAACTGAGGAGAAGGGGGAATGATGTGATGGATGTAAATGTAGTATTACCATTAGTGATTGTGTTATTATTTGTACTTATGGGGTTAGGTTCCCCTATATTTATTTCCTTAGGTCTTTCAGGTGTGGTAGGTATATATCTTATCACAGGAATAAGAGGACTTTTTCAGCTTCCTGCATCTATATTCTCCCAGCTTGATAGTTTTACCCTTGTTGCAATTCCTCTCTTTATCTTGATGGGAGAGGTTATTTTTATCACAGGTATTGGAAAGGATATATACAATGCATTTAGTAAATGGCTACACAAGGTACCCGGTGGACTTGCTATTGCAAGTATATATTCCTGTGCCTTATTTGGTGCAATGAGTGGTGTAAGTATTGCAGGTGTTGCAACAATTGGGACTATGGCAGTGCCTGAAATGCTTTCGCGTAAATATGACAAAGGCCTTGCGGCAGGTTCTGTGGCTGCAGCAGGGGCACTTGCTGTTTTGATCCCACCAAGCATATCCTTTATCCTCTATGGTGCAATCTCTGGTGAGTCAGTGGGGAAGCTCTTTATAGGGGGAATTGTCCCTGGTA
>JALVIU010000214.1:0-3682 GCA_027028665.1 Candidatus Atribacteria bacterium
CCTTCCAACCCTCTCTTGCTCCCCCTTAAAAAAGGGGGGAACTTAAAGAAGGGGAGTTATCTCTTAAAAAGGGGGAGAATTTTTGGGGATGAACTCCCGCTTCATCTAAGGGAGAACTTTGGGGACAGTTGGCTCCCTTTCGGAAAGAGAGGGCCAAAAGGGGTTGATTTTTCCTTGACACACATATACCCAAATGCTATACTTTGTGTATGAAAGAGGAAGAAAAGAAGAAAAATAGTCTATTTGTATATGATAGAACATTAAGAGAGTTACTAAAAGGTCTTCCTGAGAAGTTTATAGAGATATTAACAGGAAAGAGGGGTATAAGGTTTATAGATACATCACTACCACAGGTAAAGGAGAGAAGACCAGATTTATTAGTAGAATTAGAGGATGGAAGTGTATTTCATCTTGAGGTTCAAACTAAAAGAGATGTAAATATGGATTTCAGGATGTTAGAATACTATGTAGCACTAAAACAGTTAGAAGAGGTTAAGGATAAGAACTTGATACAGATGGTATTGTATCTTGAAGAAAGAGAAGAACAAGGAAAAGAAAAAAGAGAAGGAAAAAAAGGAAAAAAGAGAAAAGAGAAAGGACAAAAGAAAGAGAAAGGACAGAAAAGAGAGGTTCTGTTCGATAGTGGTAGGTTAAGATTTGAATACAATGTACAATACATAAATGATATAGAGTGTAGGCCACTTATAGAGAGTGAAAATATTGAAGACAATATAGTAGCAATACTATGTAAGATAGATGATTTTTCATATTTCTGGGAAAAGTTAAAATCAAAACTTATGAGATTACCTATTACAAAGAGAAAAGACTATATGACAAAACTTATGTATCTTGCAAGACTAAGACCAGGTATATACAATATACTGGATATTGATTTGAGAAAGGAGGTGGAGGATATGCCACTTACCATAGATAAAGAGAAAGACCCATTATATAGAATGGGTGTAGAGAAAGGGCTACAAGAAGGGATAGAGAAAGGGCTACAAGAAGGGATAGAGAAAGGGCTACAAGAAGGGATAGAGAAAGGGATAGGAAAGGGACTAAAAGAGGGAATAAGACTTGCACTTGAAGTAAAATTTGGAAAAGAAGGGATAATATTCTATAACAAATACATAAGCAAAATAAGAAGTATAGAGAGACTTGAGGAGCTGAAAGAGAAGATAAAGAAAGTAAAGAGGATAGAAGAGCTTGAGAAGGTATAACCACCCTCTCCTTAATCCATTCCCTGGAAGGGAGGGGAGATGTATGGGTATGCTCCCTGACAGGGGGGAGAACTTGAGGGGCAGGTAGCCCTCTCCTTTCGAAGTAGAGGGTTGGGTGAGGGTTGGTAGATAGGGCTTAATCGTTCGGTAGTGTGTGGCTGTTTGAGGCCACAATGAGTATGCAAACCGACAGAGGTTAAGGGGAAGCACCACCCTCCCCTTAATCCATTCCCTTCCAAGGAGGAAAGATCTGGGGGGATAGAGCCTCTCATAACAAAAAGGGAAAAACTTGGGGAAAAAGAGCTTCTCCACTTAGGAAAGAGAGAGTTAGAGAAAGTTGAAAGGTGGTTCCTTAATCTTCTATTACCTTATGCCAGGGTTTATAAGATTCATATAATTTCCTATCAGGTCTTTCTCCCTCTTAGTATTTGCAAGAAGATATGCCATACTTAGATACTCTTTTGCACTTTCCATATCACCTTTTTCAAGACTTGCCACTCCCAGATTATAATATACATAAAAATCTATATAGCTCTCCTCTGCCTCTTTTAATAAATTGCATCCCGTGTCTATATCTCCTCTTTTTAAAAGAGATACTGCATATCTTTTCTTCATCTCACCCCAATAGGGATTTAGTTTTACTACCATATAATATCTTTTATAATAGGCATATGAATGTGAAAGATAAAGTCTTACAAAAGAAAGTAAAAGGATAAGAAGTAACAGAGTCCCTACAATCTTTATCCATACAGGGATAATAACTACTTTCTTCTTAGTAAATGAGCATATTAATCCTATAGAAAATAAAAAGAAAAAAAGTGATGGGGCAAGATGAAAGGGAAAACTAAAAAATGCAGTGAAAAGATAGGCAATTATGGTTCCAAAAGCTATGTCCCGAAAAACCAGAGGGATATTTATAGCCTCTTTTAAGGCAAAAAATACAAAGGCAAGAAAGAGGATAAGCCCTACTACTCCAAGTTCGACAATATATTGAAGATACTCATTATGGGCATAATATGCAATTGTTTTAGAGGTGTGGTGTAGTATGGCCTGCTTATAAGGAAATAGATAACCATAATACCCTACTCCCCTACCCCATATAAGGCTTTTGGGTTCTAACATGGAAAGTGCTATCCTCCATAGAAGAATGCGTCTTTTTACCCCTTCCTCTAAGAAGATACCGGCCTTTATCCTGTCTACCAAGACCTTTAGATCACCAAATAGTCCAAGCACTGAAAGGATAATAAGAAAAAAGACTACCAGATAGAGCCAGTCTCTTTTTGTCCTCTTATGAGTTATAAAGGTAAAAAGGATAAATAGAAAAACCCCTATCAAAGCAGAGCGAGTAAAAGTGAAAAATATCGCAATAACTATAACCAAAGAATCTATAAGGAAAAATACCCTGGAAAATCCATGTTTTTCTAAAAAATAGGAAAAGGAGACAATAAAAGGAAAGAGAAGATATAATGAAAAATAGTTTACATTACCAAAGAGTCCAAATACCCTGTTTCTCTCCAGATTTCCCCTCCAAAAGGGAAAATCTATACCAAAATGTTGAAATATTCCATATATAGAAAGCAGTGTACCCAATATTACAACCCATAAAAGTGTCTCTCTAAGATCTTTCTCGCTAAATTCACTTATCATAAGTAGAGGAAAAGGTAGTAAGAGAAAAAAGTAAAAATCCCTCAAAGAGAAGGGATGAAGATGAAGTAAAGACCAGAACCAGAAGATGAGTAAAAACAAAAATGAAAGGGAGGATGGGAGCTTTATCCTTCCTTTATAAAGGAGGTACAACCCAAAGAGGATAAGTCCAAATTGTAACACAAAATTTTTTGTAGGTAAAAATACGGTAATTTGCCAGGGATTAAAGGAAAGGGAGAATAAAAAAACGGTAAGTAAAAAATATATCATATCTTATTAAGAGGGGGATATTTATCCCCCTCTTACCCTATTTTATTATACTTACTTTATCTGTAGTTACATAATTTCCCAGGGTATCTTTTAAGGCATTTAAGATAACACTAATCTTACTCAAAGAGCTTGTGCTATCTGCGATCTTCTGTCCTATAATAATCTTTACTACCTTGTATGCATCATCTACAAAAGAACTCACACCCAATGTCCAGTCAAGTGCCGTATCTGTTGCATCATAGAGCCTGAAATCAGATGGTGCAGATGTAACATTAAGTGTAGTGGTGTCTATTGGATTGTTAAAGGTAACCACAATAGTATCATAGGTATCAACTTGATTATTACCATTTTTATCAGCATATACTGCACTTACTATAGAGGTAGGAGGTGTAGTAGGTGTTGATGTTGGAGTAGGGGTACTTGTCGGGGTAAAGGTTGGCGTAGGTGTTGGGGTATAAGTTGGAGTAGGCGTATATGTACCAGGTGTAGTAGGTGTTGGAGAAGGTGGTGTGGTAGGACAACTTGCCCCTATAAACAGGCCTATAAAT
>JALVIU010000214.1:3692-4021 GCA_027028665.1 Candidatus Atribacteria bacterium
CTATTGGATTGTTAAAGGTAACCACAATAGTATCATAGGTATCAACTTGATTATTACCATTTTTATCAGCATATACTGCACTTACTATAGAGGTAGGAGGTGTGGTTGGTGTTGGAGTTGGGGTGCTTGTTGGAGTTAGAGTAGCAGTTGGGGTAGGTGTATAGGTACCAGGTGTAGTAGGTGTTGGAGAAGGTGGTGTTGTAGGACAACTTGCCCCCATAAACAGGCCTATAAATAATATAGAAAAAATTACTAATAAAGCAAAGTTTTTCATAGAAATCCCCTCCTTTTTTATTATTATATCATTAAAAAGAGGGTCGTACAAGTTC
>JALVIU010000215.1 GCA_027028665.1 Candidatus Atribacteria bacterium
CCTATATTTGGAGTAGGTAAAAATATCAATTTAGATTATGTGTCCATAGCATTTTTATTTGGATTTATAGGTGTTTTACTTTCCCCTTTTCATCTTTGTTTAGTCCTTACAAAGGAATATTTTAAGGCCGATTTTTTAAAAATATATAAATTTCTCATAGGACCTTCTTTATTTCTTGGCATAGTAGGCTTTTTATATGTTATACTTTTCTAAAATAATTAAGAAATAATAGGAGGAGAATATGGATGTAGAGAAGATTTCTGAAGAGCTGGTTTTGTGGATAAGAAATAGAGTAAGTGCTGCAGGAGGTAGAGGTGTTGTATTTGGTTTAAGTGGTGGAATAGACTCCTCTGTAGTAGGGGTGCTTGCAAAAAAGGCCTTTCCCGATAGTTCCCTGGGTGTTATTATGCCGTGTTATAGCAATGAACAGGACAGACTTGATGCTATAAAGGTTGCTGAAAAATTTGATATAAATTATAAGATAATACCTCTTAATAGTGTGTATGATGAATATCTTAAGATCTTACCAAAAGAGGGAGATAATCTCTCTCTGGCCCAGGCAAATATAAAACCTCGTCTCAGAATGATCACTCTTTACTACTTTGCAAATACATTTAATTATATAGTATTAGGTACTGGGAATAAGTCTGAATTAACAGTAGGCTATTTCACGAAATATGGTGATGGAGGAGTAGATCTTTTGCCATTAGGAGATCTTGTAAAATCGGAGGTAAGAGAGCTTGCACAATTTCTTGGTATTCCTAATGAAATTATATTAAAACCACCTTCTGCAGGTCTCTGGAAGGGACAGACAGACGAAAAAGAGATGGGAATAACCTATGAGGAACTGGACAGATATATTCTTACAGGAGAAGGAGAAGCAAAAGTTATAGAGAAGGTCGAGGGTATGTATAAAAAAAGTGCACACAAAAGGGCCTTACCCGAAATATTCAAAAAACAGAGATAGAATTTTTACTATTGAAACTTCTCTTTAAATATGGTAAAATCAAATAAAAAATAGAAAAGAGAGGGATTGTGTATGTCAGGACATTCAAAATGGCACTCTATTAAACATAAAAAAGCAAAGGTAGATGCCCAGCGTGGTAAGATATTCACCAAACTTATCCGTCAGTTGATGGTTGCAGCAAGAGAAGGAGGACCAGACCCAGAGAAAAATAATAAGCTTAGGTTAGCAATTGAGAAGGCAAAGAGTTTCAATATGCCCAATGATAATATCAAGAGAGCCATAGAAAAGGGTGCAGGACTTGATTCATCTACAAATTATGAAGAGATTACATATGAAGGATATGGTCCAGGTGGTGTGGCTGTGATGATAGAGGCCCTTACAGATAATAGAAATAGAACAGCTGCTGAAGTGAGGCATATATTTTCTAAGCATGGTGGAAGTCTTGGAGAGTCAGGATGTGTTGCATGGATATTTGAGAGAAAAGGAATTTTTTCATTTCAGGGAGATGGTATTGATACAGATAAGTTGATGGAGCTTGCACTTGAGGCAGAGGCTTTAGATATGAATGAAACAGAGGATGGAGTAGAGATAACTGTTACACCCAGTGACTTTGAGAAATTTAAGGAATTGGTTATAGAGAATGGATTTGAGCCCACATATGCAGAGATAACTATGGTTCCTCAAACTACTGTAAAATTAGAGGGGAAAGATGCAGAGCAAATGATAAAACTTATGGATGAGCTGGAAGATCATGATGATGTCCAGCAAGTATATTCTAATTTCGATATAAGTAAAGAACTCATGGAGGAGCTAAGCAAATAGTTATTTTGGGCATTGACCCAGGGTATGCCTTGATAGGATATGGGGTTTTAAGAAAAGAGAAAAGGGATATAGATGTTATTGAATATGGAGCGATAAGAACAGAAAGGGGTGACCCTGGAGATAGGCTTATCCAGATCTATAATAAAATTACTGAAATTATTAATAACTTTTCTCCAGATGTTTTATCTCTGGAGAAATTGTTTTTTAATAAAAATGCAAAAACTGTTTTAGGGGTAGGAGAAGCAAGAGGTGTAATAATTTTATCTGCAAGATTGAAGGGTCTTTTAGTAAAAGAATATACACCCCTTGAAGTAAAACAGGCAATTACCGGATATGGACGTGCCACCAAGGAGCAGGTGCAGTATATGGTGAAATCTATTTTAAAATTTGATAAGGTTCCAAAGCCAGATGATGTAGCTGATGCATTGGCTATTGCACTTACCTGTATTTATACAGAGAGGTTTAAAAAATTTAAATGATAGAATTTATAGAAGGATCTATAGAGTACATAGGTACAAATTTTATTATATTACATGCAGGAAACTTTGGTTTCAAGGTAAATGTCCCTATTTCTACTTTAGAAAGGATAAATACTACACAAAATCTTATAAGGTTTTATACCTACTTACAGGCAAAAGAAAGGGACTTTTCCCTATTTGGTTTCCTTACCAGAGAAGAGAGAGACCTTTTCCTTCATATCATAGGGGTAGGTGGAATAGGGCCTAAAATAGGGCTTTCTATCCTTTCTGTTTTCTCTCCTGAAAAATTGAAATCTATAATAATGGATGAAGACATAGATACACTCATAAGAATCCCTGGAATAGGGAAAAAGACCGCTCAGAGGATGATCTTAGAGCTAAAGGGAACAATAGAAGGTAATATAGGGGATACAAAAAAAGAGGGTATAAATGAAGATATCTATCTGGGCTTAAGTGCCCTGGGATATACTCAAAGAGAGATACAGAAGGCGTTTGAAAAGGTAAAGGATAAGATATCTCAAGATATGAATATTAATGAAGCAATAAAAATTATACTGAAGGTAATGGATGGAGATGGATAGAGAAACCATAGAGGCTGTAAAGAAGATAGAAGATGTAGAATTTGAGGAGCATATACGCCCAAGAAAATTAGAGGAATTTGTAGGACAGGAAAAGATTCGGGAGAAATTGTCTTTGTTTATAAAGGCTGCCCTTCATAGAAATGAACCAATGGATCATACATTACTATACGGTCCTCCTGGTCTGGGTAAAACTACCCTTGCCCATATTATTGCCTATGAAATGGGCTCTACTATCCGAATTACATCGGGTCCTGCTATTGAGAGGGCGGGAGACCTTGCCGCTATTCTTACAAATTTAGAGGA
Organism: Candidatus Atribacteria bacterium; assembly: GCA_027028665.1. GTDB lineage: Bacteria > Atribacterota > JALVIU01 > JALVIU01 > JALVIU01 > JALVIU01. Next base: position 3,153 of record JALVIU010000215.1, read on the forward strand.
AAAAGAGGTCTTATTTATAGATGAGATTCATAGATTGAATAAACAGGTGGAAGAGATCCTTTATTCTGCTATGGAAGATTTTAAGCTTGACATTGTACTTGGAAAGGGACCAAGTGCAAGAACGATAAGGCTTGATATACCGAGATTTACCCTTGTAGGTGCTACAACACGCACAGGTCTTGTTAATGCCCCCTTATTAAGTAGATTTGGGATAGTTGAACGATTGGATTTTTATACACCAGAAGAACTCCAGAAAATAATCCTTAGATCAGCCAGGATACTCAAGGTAGAAATAAATATAGATGCTGCCTTTGAGATTGCAAAAAGGGCCAGAGGAACTCCTCGTATTGCAAATAGACTATTAAGAAGGGTAAGGGATTTTGCACAGATTAAGGGAGATGGGATAATCACATTGGAAATAGCAAGAGATTCCCTTGAGCTTTTGGAAATAGATGAACTTGGCCTTACAAAGATAGATAGAGAGATCTTAGAGACTATAGTGGAGAAATTTTCCGGGGGGCCTGTAGGGCTTAGTACCCTTGCTGCTTCCATCTCTGAAGAGGTGGATACCATCTCTGAGGTATATGAACCATATCTTCTCCAGATGGGGCTTATAGGGAGGACTCCCAGGGGAAGAATAGCCACCCCTTTAGCTTATAAGCATTTGGGGAAAAAGAAGTTTGGCCTCTTCCCGGAGGGTCAGAAGTGAAGATCCTTCTTCATATGTGTTGTGCCCCCTGCAGTACATATCCTTATGAATATCTTATAAGTCAGGGCTTTACTGTAATGGGTTTTTGGTATAATCCAAATATTCATCCATATACTGAATATCTAAAAAGAAAAGAGGCAGTAGAGAAATTTTCAA
>JALVIU010000216.1 GCA_027028665.1 Candidatus Atribacteria bacterium
TGGTGATACATCATTAGAAGAATACAGGAAAAAGGGTTATCTACCTGATGCACTCTTTAACTATCTGGCACTACTTGGATGGTCACCAGGTGGTGATAGGGAGATACTTGATAAGAAGGAGCTCATAGATTTGTTCTCCCTGGATCGTGTAGCAAAGAGTCCTGCGATCTTTGATATGGGAAAGCTCAACTGGATGAACGGTATATATATACGCAAAACACCAGATAATAAACTTCTTACACTCCTTCTTCCATACCTTAAAGAGATGGGAATAGATACTGAGGGTGATAAAGAGAGATTATTGCTTATAACAAGAGCATTGAAGGATAATATTGAGGTTTTAAGTGATATAAAGGAAAAATCAAAGATATTTTTCGAAAGACCAGAGGTTTCAAAAGAAGACATAAAAGAGGAAGATAGAGAGGTTTTAAGACTATTCATAGAGGAAATTTCAGATGATGTAGATAAGGATCCTGAAAAAGCCCTTGATTTTCTAAAAAAATACTTGAAGAAAACGGGGAAAAAAGCAGGAAAGGTACTACCTGTGCTCAGGATGGCACTTACAGGTGAAAAACATGGTGTAGAACTTAATTGGGTTGTTGCTATCTTAGGAAAAGATGAATGCATAGAAAGGATAAAGGAGGTATTATCCTGATGTTAAAGATATACAATACCCTTACCCAAAAAAAGGATGAATTCATACCAGTACATGATGGTAAGGTAGGAATGTACGTATGTGGACCTACAGTATATAACTATATTCATATAGGAAACGCAAGGCCCTTTATAGTATTTGATGTGGTGAGGAGATATCTAAAATTTAAGGGGTATAAAGTAACATATGTACAAAACCTTACAGATATAGATGATAAAATGATAAATAAAGCAAAAGAGATGGGCACTACAGTAAAAGAGGTTGCAGAGAGATTTATCGCAGAATACTTCAAGGATGCAGATGCCCTTGGCATAGAACGTGCAGATGTGCATCCTCGTGCCACAGAGCACATAAAAGAGATCATAGAGCTTATAAAAAAGCTCGAGGAGAAAGGATATGCATACAAGATAGATGGTGATGTGTATTACGATATATCCAAGTTTAAAGAATACGGAAAGCTCTCACATCAAAAGATAGAAGAGCTTCAGGCAGGGGCAAGGATCGAGGTAAATGATAAAAAGAGAAATCCCCTCGATTTTGCACTATGGAAGGCATATAAAGAGGGTGAGCCCTACTGGGAAAGTCCTTGGGGAAAAGGAAGACCTGGTTGGCACATAGAGTGCTCTGCTATGTCTATGAAGTATCTTGGAGAGACCCTGGATATCCATGCAGGGGGTGCAGACCTCATATTTCCTCATCATGAAAATGAGATCGCACAATCTGAAGCTGCCACAGGAAAGCCCTTTGTAAAATACTTTATGCATAATGGATATCTTTTTATAGATAAGGAAAAAATGTCCAAATCTTTGGGAAATATCCTTACCGTAAGGGAGATGCTTCAAAGATATCCAAAAGAGATATTTAGATATTTCATGCTAAGTGCCGCACACTACAGAAATCCTATAAACTTCTCAGATGAGCAACTTCAGGCTGCAAAGGGTGCACTCGAAAGACTATACAATGCCCAGACCCTATTTGGAGAAAAATATTCAAAGGATAATTTCAGGAGTGTATTAAATAAAGAAGATGAAGAGATGCTTGCCAATATAGAGAAATTCAAGGTAGAGTTTGAAGGAGCAATGGATGATGATTTCAATATTCCCCTTGCCATTGCATCATTGTTTAATTTTGTAAAGGATGTAAATAAATATATAGAAAAAGATGACTTTGCAAAAGAGCCTATGGAGAAAATAAAACAGACATTTGATACATATCTTAAACTATTGGGGATTCAGAAAGAGGAAAAAGAGGAAATTCTGGAAAAGGATATATTAGAACTTATAGAAAAAAGGCAGAAGGCAAGGGCTGAAAAAAATTGGACTGAGGCAGACAGAATAAGAGATAAACTCCTGGAAATGGGCATAGTGCTTGAAGATACAAAGGATGGGGTAAGGTGGAAAAAGAAAATCTAATATATGGAATAAATGCTGTATTGGAACACATAAAAAATAATAAAAATTTAAATAAGGTCTACATATTAAGGGAACGGAAGGATCAGAGGATAAGGGAGATAATTAAGCTATGCAAATCAAATGGTATTCCTTATCAATTTGTAGATAAAAAAAAGCTCTTCTCCCTTACAGAGGGAAAGGTTCATCAAGGGGTCATAGGGATTATGACCCCTTTTTCTTATCTTTCCTTAAAGGAACTACTGAAAAAATCGGAAAATAAGAAAAATGTATTTATACTGGTTCTTGACAAGATAGAGGACCCCGGGAATCTGGGTGCACTTATCAGAACAGCAGCATGTGCAGGGATCTCAGGAATAGTTATAGAAAGATACAAAAGTAGCCCCGTTACATCCACTGTAATTAAGGTATCAGAAGGAGGCATAAACTATGTGCCAATAGCACGCACAGGAAGTATTATGAATACTATAAAGTTGTTAAAAGAGTATGGCTACACAGTAATTGGTACAAAAGCAGATGGTGATAAGATATATTTTGAACAAGTATACCCTGAAAAAACCGCACTTATCCTGGGAAATGAAGGAAAGGGTCTCGGGCCCAAAACCCTTGAGAGGTGTGATTATACTATACGTATACCCATATCTTCAGCTATGGAATCTCTTAATGTCTCATCCTCCGGTGCTATACTTATATATGAATGGGTAAGACAAAATTACAGATAAAGGAAGGGGTTTTTATAGATGTTTTCTCATGTAAAAAGTGCTACAATATGGGGACTTGATGCATATCCTGTTGATGTAGAGGTAGATATCTCAAGGGGACTACCCTCTTTTCATATAGTAGGTCTACCAGATGAGGCAGTAACAGAATCGAGGGAAAGGGTAAGGGCAGCACTTAAAAACATAGGTTTTTCTATGCCGCCTCAAAGAATTGTAGTAAATCTATCCCCTGCTGATATAAAAAAAGAAGGGGTATTGTTCGATCTACCTATAGCTATAGGTATTCTTATGAGTACAGGGCAAATTCCAGGTGGTAGTAAATATATAGCAAATAGCATGTTTGCAGGAGAGCTCTCTTTAAATGGATTAGTAAAACCTATAAAAGGTGCACTTTCTCTGGCACTTCTTGCAAAAAGGGAAGCCAATACCCTATTTATTCCATCCAAAAATGCAAAAGAGGTATCAGTAATTGATGGTATAGAGATATATCCTGTCTCATCTTTGCTGGAGATCATCTTATCTCTAAAGGGAGAAAGAAAAATAAAGGAATATATATCTACAGAAAAAGATGAAGATATAAAACCACAATACAATGTAGACTTTTCAGAGGTAAAGGGACAGCATCATGCAAAAAGGGCAATAGAAGTTGCTGCATCAGGTGGTCATAATATCATAATGATAGGATCCCCAGGTTCTGGAAAGAGTATGCTTGCAAAAAGGATCCCCACCATCCTCCCACCACTTACAAAAGAGGAATCCATTGAGGTTACAAGGATCTACAGCATACGAGGTCTCTTAAAGGAAGAAAAACCCATCATAACAGAAAGGCCCTTCAGGGCACCACATTCATCATCCTCCCTTGTATCCCTCATAGGGGGAGGTAGAGTGCCTATGCCTGGGGAGATAAGCCTTGCCCACAATGGTGTCCTCTTTATGGATGAGTTTCCGGAGTTTAGAAGGGATGTGCTTGAGGCACTAAGACAACCTATAGAAGATGGATATGTAACCATATCTCGCGCAAACTATACAACCAGGTTTCCTACGAAAACCATGATAGCAGCTGCTTCCAACCCATGTTTTTGTGGATTCTACAATGACCCTATAAGAGAGTGTACATGCACACCATCTCAAATAATTCGATATAGATCAAAGCTATCAGGACCCATTATGGATAGGATAGATATCCATATAGAGGTACCCAGGCTCCAGTATGAAGAGATCTCA
>JALVIU010000217.1 GCA_027028665.1 Candidatus Atribacteria bacterium
ACTATATCATCTCCATAAACCTCTTGTATTAGTATATCTTTCATAATCCCTTTTTTCAGGTCTATAAACTTTGCATACAATATTCGGTCTACATCTCCTATATGCACTTTCCCTATAAAATCCCTTTTACTAATACTTATAAGTCCAAGATTTCTCATCATATTTGCTCTCTGAATTGTAGCCTTGGGGACAACATATTCTCCCCCCAATAGCATTAAAAAAAACGGAATAAGAGAAAAAATAATTACAGATAAAGTAATACGAAAAAGACCAATTCCTGCGGCCCTAAAAGCTATTATTTCTCCATTTTCAAAAAATTTCCCAAATGAAATAAGTATACCCAAAAGGAGGGCCATGGGTAAAGTTAATACAATAATATCAGGAAGACCTAAAAGAAAAAGTTTTATCGTCTGGAAAAATGTAGTTTCCCTTTTTATGAAGAGCTTTGCCACTTCAAATAGTAACCCTCCTGAAGCTATAAGAAGTGTAAAGATCATTATACCTGATATAAATGTAGGGAATACAGTCTTTATAATGTATCTATCTAATAATTTCATAGAAGTACGAAATCTTTTCCAAGGAAGTGTTTCCTCACCTTCTCCTCATTTGCAATAACCTCTGGAGTTCCTGAAGCTATAATATTGCCATCATGCATAATATAGGCCCTATCTGTAATATTCAATGTCTCCCGAACATTATGATCTGTAATAAGGACTCCTATATTTTTCTCTTCTCGAAGATATCTTATAATCTCCTTTATTTCAGTAATAGTAATCGGGTCAATCCCGGTAAAAGGCTCATCAAGGAGGATAAAAGAGGGATCTATTGCAAGAGTTCTTGCTATCTCTACTCTTCTCCTTTCACCTCCAGAAAGTGCATATCCCTTATTACTTGCAAGGTGTGTAATAGAAAATTCTTCCAATAGGGCATATGCCTTCTCCTTTCTCTCCCTATAAGATAAAGGTAGAAATTCTAAGACTAATAATAGATTTTCTAAAACAGTCAGTTTTCTAAACACAGAGGGTTCTTGAGAGAGATAGCCTATACCCATCCTTGCCCTTCTATACATAGGTACAGAGGTAATATCCTGACCATTTAAATATACCTTTCCCCTATCAGGCTTTACAAATCCAACTATCATATAGAAAGTAGTTGTTTTACCTGCACCATTTGCGCCCAATAATCCTACTATCTCTCCCTTATTTATACCTATATCTATCTCATTTACAACCCTTCTTGTCTTATATGTTTTTACAAGACCTCTCGCGAATATTCCACTCTCTATCATATGCTCCTCACTACTTATTTACAATAACCTTTACCTTTCCCTTAGTAATAATCTTTTTAGTAGCGAAATCCACTATTATGTTATCTGCAATAATAGTATTTTTTCCATCATTTATTTTCACATATTTTGAAAGCATTATCTCTTTTTTAGATGGCAAATATTTTATCTCCTGGGCCTCTCCCTTTAGATTATCATATACAAAACTACATCCATCTTTTGCATAGATCTCATCTATCCCCTTTTTATCTTCTTTAAAAGTGAATTTTACGGAAAAGGTCTTTCCCTTAATCTGCCACTTCTTATCTCCTTCTTTCCCTTTCGCCTCTGTACCTTTTTCTAAAAGGGCAATACCCTTTTTAAAATCCATATCTACACTTAGGGCAGTTATACTTATATCTTTACTTTCTATCTTTATTCCACCCTTTGCCGAAAGACTTTGATTTTTTGTATCAAAGATTACGTCTTTTACAGTAATTACAAAATCCTTACCCTTTAATACAAGTTCTCCCTCAGAAACTATATTCCCTGTGTTAATATCATATGTAAAATCTGCACCCTCTATCTCAAAAGAAGAAAGTATATCTTCATCTGCCCAAATATTCATAGAAAAAAGAAATATAACAGCTATTGCTATGTAAAAGATCTTACTAAATTTATTCATCCTTCTCCCCTCCTATCATAATTTTAGCCAAATTTGGTAAAAATACAATCCTTTTTCCAGAAAGAGAAACTTTATTATTAATATATATTATACCATGGAATATAGTATATATATTCTCTTTAGCATTATATATTATCTTATCTCCCTTTATTGTCTTCTCCATATACTCTATACTTGGATTACCTGTGGCAGTAAAAGAATAGTTCTTTTTTGAAAGTTCTATCTTATCCGCATAGAAAAAAAACTTTTCTCCTTTTTTTGTATTTCCTTCACCTTTTACAAAAAAAAGAATAACATCATTACCTTTATCTTCCATACTCTTGGCAGTAAGTCCCCATACCTTTTTCCCATCCTTTAGTTGACTAAAGGAGACATTCTCTAAATTCCCTACACCGCTTTCTTTTTTGGGAGAAGGAGACCCTCTTTGAGAAACAGGATGAGGAGAAGAAGATAAAAATACTATTATTACAGTAATTAGTATTACAAAAAATGATATATAAATTATTCCTTTTTTCATATAAATACCTTTTATTTTCAGATTGACCGTAATATGTATTTGACTATAAGAATTATACCATTTTTTCCCACTGTTTCTTTACCCTTTATGGATAAAAACTTAAGATATTCTTTATCAAATGCAACCTTAATAATTCTCTTGGCGATCTCTTTTTCATCAAAATATGGAAAATATATGAGATTTTCTCTCAAAAGAGGCTTTTGTCTTTTTGTAAACCTTTCTGGAGTAGCATGTGTTTTGGGTAGAGGAAATGCAATTACTGGTTTTCCAAGGGCCACTGATTGTTCGTTTGCAGTACCTGAAAGCCCTACAACCACATGGGACCGGGAGAGCACATCAGCAAAGATATTTGTATAAAATGGAATTTCTACATTGGTCTCCATATTATAAAGACTACCCTTTACAGGTAAATCATTATGTAAAATAAACCTCCACTTATTATTAAATATGTGAGGAAAATCAGAAAAATGTGTCAGAGAAGAGAGATGAAAATAAAAATCAAAAGAGTTTCCTCTACCTAATGTCACTACCTCATCTATTATTTTTAGCATATTAGAGATATTTCTAACTATATCTTTTCTACTCCCTGGCAAAAACAATATACCTCTCTTTTTGAGTTTTTTTCCTTTCTTTTCCCTTACATCACCTATAACAGGATTTCCAAGATAAATAGCTTCTATTCCTCTTTTCTTCAATAAATAAAAGGTCTCTGGGTCCCGGACAAATATCTTCTGGGTGGCCTTCTTTAACAAAAAGTATTCAAGATTTGAAAAATCACCTATCCTGGCAGACCTTGAGGTCAAGATAAGATAGGAATCACGCTTCCCAGAGATATATAACAAAAAAACAGGATAAAGATCACCTACAATTATAGAAATACTATTATCTTTAACAATTTTTGTTATGGAACTTACTATATGGAAGGGTTCTGAGATTAAGCCAGATCTTACATCATTTAAAAATGAACGAAAACCTTCTCTTAAAGAAAGCCCTCCACTTGGTAACTCTTTTCCTTTATAATATACTTTTATGCCTTTTTTTAAAAAAAACCTTCCTGTTCCTACCAGAGGAAATACTCCAATATTCTTTACATGTCTTCTCAACTCTTTAATCAAGGAATAAGCTATTGCATCTTCTCCATGACCATTTGTAAATACAATTATATTATTCATATGCAAAGAACCTATCTACCTCATGAAATTCTATAGGCTTTATCTTTCCATTTTTTACTAGAAAAACCCTATCTGCCATCTCAATTTCCTCTCTATAGTGAGTAATAAATATGGTAGTACGGCCTTTCATTATCTTACTTAAAAACAGCTGGAACTCCTTTCTTGAGGAAGGATCTAAAGAACTTGTGGGCTCATCCAATAGTAACACTTTGGGATCAAGGATAAGGGTCCGCGCAAGGGAGATTCTATGCCTTTCTCCACCTGAAAGTTTTGTTCCCTTCTCTCCGATTTTAGTATTTATCCCATCTGGTAATTTTTTAAAAATTTCCTTAAAACCAAGAAAATCTAATATACTATCCAGTTTTTCTTTTGATACACTATTTACTCCATATACAATATTTTCATATATAGTGCCAGGAAAGAGGTGTGTCTCCTGAAGTACAATTCCTATAGATTTTCTTAAAAAATCAATATTAATATCTTTAAGGTTTATATTATCAATCATTATTTTTCCTGATGTAGGATCGAAAAGTCTTAGCAAAAGATATAGAAATGTACTTTTCCCTTCGCCATTTGGCCCAATGATCGCTATCTTCTCTCCTGGTTTTATGCTTAAATTAAGACCTGAAAATACAAATTTTTTTCCATAAGAAAAAGAAACATCTATAAAATCTATACGTCCGTCTATTTTTTTTGGTATTATATCTTTTTTAGAAGGAGCTACTATTTGACTTACATCCAGAAGCTCAAACAGCCTCTCAAATGCCCCTTGAAGTTTCTTTAGAGAATAGTAAGTATTGCTTAACCTTGAAAGAGGTGAAGATGCAAGCACAAGATATCCAAGAAAGGCAATCAATTCCCCTGATGTCATATTACCTCCGATAACCTCTTTTCCCCCAAACCAAAGTACAAATGTAAGACCAATAGAAAGAGAAAATTCCACCAGAGGAGGAAGTATAGACTTCAATTTACTATCCTTTATTGAAAGCGCCATTGCCTCATCTGCAAGCTGATTAAACTTTATCTTTTCTTTTTCTTGAGTGGAAAAGGTAAATATTACTGATATTCCAGAGAGGGAATCAGATATATGTGAAGTAAGATCTGCCATTTTTTCTTGAATTCCCTTTGATAGCTTTCTTATGATTTTCCCTATGTAATTTATAATAAATCCTATAAGGGGCAGAAGTACAAAAGAAAGAATAGCCATTTTAAAATTGATTATGAATAAAAATGTTATAGAGCCTACAACTATCAAAAAGTCTAAGATGCCATTAAAAAAAGAGAGAGAAAGAACAGATTGAATTAAATTTAGATCATTTATTATATATGAAGTAATATCTCCAGAGTGCTTTTCTTTAAAATAACTAAATGGAAGTGCGATAACATGTGCATAGAGTTCTTTCTTAAGTTTATTGGATACAGATAGGGCGACTTTCTGAGAAAAATAATTCTGCACATAGGCAAATATACCTTTTAAAAGAAAGAGAATAGGAATAGATATAGATATTAGATTTAATATATAAAAATTCTTCTGTATAAGTACCTTATCTATAAGATTTTTTACAATAAAAGGAATCAAAAGATTTGTGCCTGCCACTATAATAGAAGAAAAGAGAGAAAGAAATATATGGCTCTTATAAGGTAAAAAATAAGAAAAAATCCGTTTATTCATCTTTGAGTATCATTTCCTTTAGTTTAAATTTTCTAAAGACGTATTTGTTTTTAAAGTCTATGAGAACTCTTTTCATGTTATAAAGCTTCTTTTTAGATAGAAATTCTTTTTCTATAGTAACTGCTACGCTTGAAGATGTAAGTACACCTCTTATCTCTTGCACAATCTTTCTATCCTCTATTATATTAGGAAGAGCAAAATATGGCCTCCTTTTTAACACATAAGCTACAATCTTTCTTTTAAAAATTGGCCCAATGTATGGAAAGACATCTATAAAATTAATAATACCATTTAAGGGGATTATTTCGAGCTTATTAAGTGGTGATACTACAAACATAGGAACACCATAGTATGTTAAGGTCAGGGTAGATGTACCTGGTGTAGTAATAGCAAAATCTAAAATTCCTATATCTTCATGTTTAGTCTTAATAGATATATACAATCCCTCTTTAGATAAAATATAAAATCCATTATCTTTGGCTACTATTTTTCCCAAAGAATAATCTAGTACATTATATGTAGGCCCTTTTAAAAGTACATTCTCTAAGAAATCAAAAGTTATAAAAGGAGAGAGAAAAAGATATGAATCAATGTCTATAAAAGAAGAAAGATTCTCTAAAATCTTTATAAAAAATGGAAGTAGATGTTCAAACTGAATTTTTCTACTTCCTGGAAATATTCCCACTTTATATTTTTTATTTGCTTTTCCTTTTTTATAAATCCCTTTCCTTTTTTTCTTTTTTCTATCAAAAGATAAGTTTCCTATAAATAAAGACTTATAAAGAGGAATATTCCTTTTCGCCTTTTTAGAATATGGAAGTAAAAATAGTTTAACAAAAGGTTTAAAAGAAAAAAAAGTAGTATAGGAATATAGGCTAACACCTAATAAAGTAGAAAAAATAGTAGGATAAAAAAGGTCTCCCCCTAAGTGAAATATTATATCTATTTTAATATGAATAAGATATTTATATAAACTAATGAATTTTCTTAGTCTAAAGATTTCGTTAAAAAGAGAAGAATCTCTTGCAACATCATATTCGCTCCCTGACGAAAATTGACAAGGAGTAAGAATTAAGATTATATTAGGATCATTAAAACTATTTTTTAAAAACAAGGCAAAAGGAATAGCTCTTTCGTACACTTCTCCAGGGCCATTCGCAAAAATTGCTATATTCATGTCAACATAGATACCAGCTCATCTCCAATTCTTTCCATAACTCCTTCTTCGCCAAGCATTTCCCTTATACGTATAAGCTTATCTACCATTCGAGCTGTCACTTTTTGGTCTACAATAAACTTTATCATTAAATATTCCAAGGAATAAGGATTAAAATCCCATTGAACAAGTTCAGGTATAATAAGTTTTCCATATACTAAATTTGGTAACCCAATAAAATTAGATTTTACCATAAACTTTGCAAAAAGCCAATTTAGAAAACTCATTCTGTAAAAAATAATCTCTGGCACACCCAATATAGCTGCTTCAAGGGTTGCTGTCCCAGAAGATGTAAGGATAAAATCAGAAACCTTCATTACTTCATATGCATGATCAGTAACTATTTTATAAGGAAAACTATATTCACTTAGTTCTTCTTCCAGGATATATTCAAATTCTGAACTGGGAGAGGCTATTAAGTAAGTCACATCGGAGAATTTACTGCTTATTTTTTCCATTGTCTTTCCTAATATGGGAAAATGATTACGAATCTCTGAAACCCTGCTTCCAGGAAATATCCCTATGACTCTATTTGATGTAAATTGTTCCTGTAATCTGGCAATGTAATCTTCATTTACTCTTATTATGTCTATAAGGGGATGCCCTAAAAACTTAACATTAATTTTATTTTTTCTATAAAAATCCTCTTCAAAAGGAAGTCCTACAATTATTTTGCTTACCAGTCTTAATGTTTCTACCCTCTTTTTCCCCCAAGCCCATACCTGAGGAGGAAATAGATAGGCAGTTTTTATTTTCAATTTTTTTGCATAAGAGATGAGTCTAAGATTTATACCGGGACTATCTATAAATATTATAAGGTCTGGTTTCTCGGTTTTTATAGATTTCTTCAATTTATTATATAAGCCATAAATAGAGAAAAAGTTTTTAAAAATATCCGTAAATCCTATAGTTGCATAAGGAGATATATCTCCTATAACTCTTATATCATGACCTTCAAGGCGAGAACTTCCTATCGCTATAAATTCCACATTATTAAGTTTTTTTTGAATTATCCTTTTTAAATGAATAGCATAGTTTTCACCGGATAATTCTCCTGTAGAAAAGAGGATCTTCATATTACTCTCCTTAATCTATATAGAAAAACCCACAACTTTAATATCATTTTCATTTGCAACCCTTATGGCCTCTGTCTGTTCAAGAAAAAGAGTAGTATCTTTTTCGATTCCTATTATTCTAATATTTGATTCTATTGCAACATTTATAGTTTCAAGTCCTATAGCTGGTATCTCTAAATCAAAACCTTGTCCTGTCCTCCCAGCTTTTATCAATACTCCTTTTTCTATCCCATAATGTTTTGTCCTTCTCATACATTCATTTGTACCTTCTATAGCTTCTACGGCATATACTATTTTATCTTTTACTATAATTGTCTGTCCTATCTCCATATCTGCCAAGACTTTTATTTTACTTTTTGCAAAATTTATATCCTCCCATTCTTTCTCTGTAGGCCCTTTCTTTGTGTATATCTTCTCTTGTGTAATATATGGAAATAAATACCTCTTAAGATCCAGCAGAGAAATTCCTTGACTCTCTAGAAGACCTTTTAAAGCAATTAATAGATTTATATCACCCTTTTCCAAAGAGGCATATGATTCACTTAGAGATATGTGAAATTTTTCCAATATCCAGGTTTTATCAACCTTTCCAACAAATGCTATATGGGTTACGCCTTCTCTTCTTAATAGCTCCAAAAACTCTTCTACACTGGATATGGAAAAAGAAAGTGTATCCGCAAAGGTATCAGCTTTTCTTTTACCAGATAGATCTATAATTATTGGGTCTAATCCATCGTCCTTCAAGGCTTGAAAGATCAAATCTACAATGCTTCCATACCCTGATACTAATGCCACCTTCATCTTATAATACCCCTCGAAGATCTATTAAAAAATTCTATAAATGCATCAATCTCCTCATAATTAACAAACTCTTTGCTTAATATTTCTCTTATCTCTTTTAAAGTGTTAGACTTATCATATAAAAGTTTAAATACTTTTTCTATTCTCTGAATCTGTTCTTCCGTAAACCCTGCTCTCTTAAGGCCAACTATATTTATATTAAACATCTTAGGAGGGGTACCTGCTATAAGTAAATATGGGGGTACATCCTTTGAAATCTTTGAATATCCTTCTATCATTGTTAATTTACCGATCTTTACAAACTGATGCACACCTACATACCCACTTAAAAAAGCCCTATCATCTACTTCTACATACCCAGAAAGAGCTGAATAATTCGCTATTGTAACCCCATTTCCCAATTGACAATTATGAGCAATATGGGCATAAGCCATTATATAACAATCTTCCCCGATTTTTGTGGAATTTCTCTCTCCTGTCGCCTTATGAATAGTTACATACTCACGAATAATAGTATTTTTACCTATATAAACCTTTGAATCTTCACCTTTATAGCTTCTATCCTGAGGTGGAGTTCCTATCACCGAGCCCTTTCCTATATATACGTTCTCTTTTATTTCTGTAACACCTGTAATATATACTGCGGGACCAATCTTTACATTATCACCTATAGTTACTCCTTTATCTATTACTGTATATGGACCAATATCCACATTATTTCCAATTATTGCCTTATCAGAAATAACAACAGTAGGATGGATAGACATCACTCACCTCTTTCCCCTAAGCTAAACATAATTTCTGCCTCAGCTACTACCTCCTCATTTACAAAAGCCGTGGTCTTTATTTTTCCTACTGTACCTCTAAATCTTAAAAGTTTTGCTTCTATTTCAAGTTTATCTCCAGGAAAAACAGGTTTTCTGAATCTAGCTTTATCTATTCCTATAAGGTATGCAAGCTTATCTTTATATTCTGGTTTTAAAAGCACCAAAAAAGCACCGGTTTGCGCCATTGCTTCTATTAAAAGGACGCCTGGCATTACAGGATTTTCTGGAAAATGCCCTTGAAAATATGGTTCATTAAACGATACACATTTATAGCCTTTTACCCTATCATCTGAAACTTCTTCTACCCTATCTACTAAAAGAAAAGGGTATCTATGAGGTAATGTACTTAGAATTTCCTTTGGCTCCAACATCTTTATATACCTCCTACACCTTTTAACTTTCTTACAAGTTCCAAGTGTAATTTATGACCTGCCTTTATAAGAATAAAATCTCCTATTAAAAACTTTCCTAAAAGTGAAATGTCTCCTAAAAAATCTACTATTTTATGCTTTACAAATTCTCGCTCAAGAGACATTTTTCCCAAAATCCTATTCCCCTTCACTACAATGGCATTTTCTAAATTTCCGCCTAAAGAAAGACCACTCTTTTTAAGGTTTTCTATGTCTTCATATAAAACAAAGGTTTTTGCCCTTGATATATCCTCTATAAATACTCTCTCATCAAACAAAAAATCGTAGCATTGAGACCCTATGTATGTATTAGGGTAGTCTATTAAATATCTTATCCTAAAGGACGAAGAAGGTAGCGCTAAAGCTATCTTATCATTATTCTTTATATATATTGGATTTTCTATTTTATAAATTGCTCTCTCCCTTTGTTGTTCTACTATTCCTGCTTTCTTTATCAACTCTATAAAAGGAGCTGCACTTCCATCAAGAATAGGTATTTCATTTTTATATTTTATTATTACATTTGTAATACCCATGGCATATAAAGCAGATAATAAATGTTCGGGAGTAAGAACAAAAGCCTTATTAGATCTCAATGTAATAGCTCTTCTATCATCTACTACATTTTCAATTGTAGCCTCTACCCTATATCCTGTATCAAGATCATCAAATACTATTCCTGTCCCCTCATCTGCAGGATAAAGTATTATCTGACCTTTCTTTTTACTATGAAGACCTATTCCTTCTGCGGAAACAATACTTCCTATCGTTCTTTCCTTCATTTCACCAACCTCAATGCAAACAATATAATAATCACCATTTCTACGAGAAAGGTGCTTTTTTCATTTTTAATTGCTGAATAAAAATCAAACTCCTTTATACGTTTATATGGCCTAATCTTAGGAATAATTCTTCGTACATGTTTTTTATAGTGCATATAAGTATCCTTCCATTTTTTCTCTAAAAATTTTTCTTCTAAAGGAATAATAATGCTATACCCAAAAAAATACAAAGTAAAAAATAGTACATAACCCCACAATACATTGCTTATTACAGAAATTCCCAGACCAATAAAAAAATTTCCTATATAAAGGGGATTTCTTACATAGGCATATGGTCCATAGGTTATAAGTTCTGGAGCATCTACACTGGATGTTCTATATTTTTTTATATAACCAGCAGCCCATAGTCTTATAAGCTCTCCCACAGATAAAATAAAAGAGCCGATAATTAAAGAATGAAGGGTAGGAGAAGAAAAGATATACACTACAAGAAAAAAGGGTATAGGTATGATTCCTCTCAAGTTAAAAATATAATTACTTAGTTTACTCACCTTTTATCTCGTCTAATTCCTTTTCGATTTTCTTTATCTTTTTTACCAAGTCTGGAAGTTGATACATAAAAAATTTTGCCCTGTAATCTTTCATATGATCGACTGCAGGGGATCCCGAAACAATAGCACCAGAAGGAATATCACTAATAACCCCAGAATCTGCAGCAATAACTACATTATCTCCTACAGATATATGATCAGCAATTCCAGATTGACCTCCCATTTTTACATTATTGCCTGTTTTAGAGCTACCTGCTATGCCTACTTGAGCAGTAATGATATTGTTTTCTCCTAATACTACATTATGTGCAATTTTTACAAGAGCATCTATCTTTGT
>JALVIU010000218.1 GCA_027028665.1 Candidatus Atribacteria bacterium
TTGTAATAGCTGATGTGAGTGTTGTCTTACCATGGTCTACATGGCCTATAGTCCCAATATTTACATGGGGCTTAGTTCTTACATATTTTTCTTTTGCCATATGTGATCCCTCCTAATAATTACTTTCCAATTAAATCCTTTGCCAACCCCTCTGGAAGTATTTCATAATGTGAAAACTTCATCGAATAGGTAGCTCTTCCTTGAGTTTCCGATCTCAATATATTAGCATAGCCAAACATTTCAGAAAGAGGTACAAGAGCCTTTATCACATGAACTCCTGAACGTGGTTCCATATGCTCTATTCTTCCTCTTCTCGAATTAATATCACCTATTACTGCACCAATATATTCTTCAGGTGTAATAATTTCTACTTCCATAATAGGTTCTAAAATAACAGGTTTCGCCTTTTTTTGAGCAGCTGTAAATGCCATAGAACCAGCTATCTTAAAAGCTATTTCAGATGAGTCTACGGGATGATAAGATCCTCCAAGCAAAGTTGCTCTTATATTTACTACTGGATAACCTGCTATTGCACCTGCTTCCATGGCCTCTTTTATACCTGTTTCTACGGCAGGAATATACTCCTTAGGAACCTCACCACCTACTACTTTATTTACAAATTCAAACTCTTTTCCTTCCAGAGGTTCTATCAAAAGTTTTACATGTCCATACTGTCCTCTACCACCTGTCTGTTTTATAAATTTACCTTCTGCTTCAGCAGGGGTGGTAATCGTCTCTTTATATGCCACTTGAGGCTTGCCTACGTGAGCGTGAACATTAAACTCTCTTAATAATCTATCTATTATTATCTCAAGATGGAGTTCTCCCATACCAGAGATAATGGTCTCTCCTGTTTCCCTGTTTTTTGTAATACGAAACGTTGGATCCTCTTCAGACAGCTTATTTAAAGATTCTCCAAGCCTATCCAGATCTGCCTGGGTTTTTGGAGAAATGGCTACAGATACTACTGGTTCTGGAAAGTCCATGCTCTCAAGAACTATAGGATGGTTAATATCACAGATAGTATCTCCTGTTACAGAGGACTTTATTCCTATTGCCCCTCCTATCTCTCCTGCATAGATCTCCTTGATCTCTTCTCTCTTGTCTGCATGAAAAAATAAGATCCTATTAATCCTTTCCTTTTTCCTAGTACGGGGATTATATACAGTCTCTCCTGCTTTAAGTTTGCCTGCATACACTCTAAAAAATGAAACCTTTCCTACAAATGGATCTGTTATAATCTTAAAAATCAGAGCTGTAAAAGGCTCATCATTAGAAGGATAACGAATAGCCTCTTCTCCTGTAGTTACATCTATACCCCTAACAGGGGGTAAGTCTAAAGGAGAAGGTAAAAAGTCTACAACTGCATCCAACAGAGGTTGAATTCCTTTATTCTTTAAGGCAGAACCACACAAAACAGGCGTAATTTTATTCTCTATAGTTGCTTTCCTTATAGCTCTTTTCAAAATCTCTGAAGGTATCTCCTCTCCTTCTATATAAAGGGTAAGAAGTTCTTCGTCATATTCTGCTACAGCTTCTATCATAAGTTCCCTATGCTTTGCCAGTTCTTCATCCTCTTCTGTAGAGAGAGGAATTACTTTATACTTATCTCCTAATTCACTTTCTGTATATGCAAGCTTTCTCTCATTTATAAGATCTATTACGCCCTCAAAATTCTCTTCCGCCCCTACGGGAATTTGAATAGGCACAGGATTAGCACCCAATTTCTCTTTTATCATTTCTACAGCACTCCAGAAATCTGCACCTACTCTATCCATCTTATTTATAAAACTTAATCTGGAGACATTATATTTATCTGCCTGACGCCATACTGTTTCAGATTGTGCTTCCACTCCCTCTACAGCAGAGAAAACAGCAATTGCTCCATCTAAAACTCTGAGAGATCTCTCTACTTCTGCAGTAAAATCTACGTGTCCCGGAGTATCTATAAGATTTATTCTATGGTCATTCCAGTAACAAGTAGTTACTGCAGAAGTGATGGTAATACCTCTTTCTTTTTCTTGCTCCATATAGTCCATAACGGCATTACCATCGTGCACTTCTCCCATTTTCCACAATTTTCCTGTATAAAATAAAATCCTTTCACTTATAGTAGTTTTTCCTGCATCTATATGGGCCATTATTCCTATATTTCTTATTCTATTAAGATCTGTTATCCTTTTTTCCAAAGAAAAAACCTCCTACTACCATCTATAATGGGCAAATGCCTTGTTAGCTTCAGCCATCCTATGGGTATCTTCTTTCTTTTTTATACTTGCCCCAGTATTATTGTAGGCATCAATAAGTTCTCTTGCAAGTTTCTCTTCCATGGTTCTTCCTGCCCTTGCTCTTGCATAATTAGAGATCCATCTCATAGCAAGAGATATTCTTCTTTCTGGTCTTACTTCTACTGGAACTTGATATGTAGCACCACCGACTCTTCTTGGTCTTACCTCTAAAACAGGCATTACATTATTAAGTGCTGTCTTAAAGACTTCAAGGCCATCCTTCTTGGTTCTTTCCTCTACTATTTTAAGAGCATTATAGAATATTCTCTCTGCAATACTCTTTTTCCCTTTCTTCATAATCACATTTATAAAACGTGTTACCATAGTATCTCCGTATATGGGGTCTGGTAACACTTCTCTCTTAGGAACCTTACCCTTTCTTGGCATACTTCATCCTCCTATTTCTTAGGTTTTTTCGTCCCATATTTGGATCTTCCTCTTCTTCTGCCTTCAACGCCAGCAGCATCCTCTGCACCTCTAATTATGTGATAACGTACACCAGGTAAGTCCTTTACCCTGCCGCCTCTCACTAAAACCATAGAGTGTTCCTGTAAATTATGACCAATCCCAGGAATATAAGCTGTTACTTCTATCCCATTTGTAAGTCTTACCCTTGCAACCTTTCTCAAAGCAGAATTCGGCTTCTTTGGTGTTACTGTCCATACCCTCGTACATACTCCTCTTTTCTGAGGATTACCTTTCAATGCAGGAGTAGAAGACCTCTTGATTATCTTTTGCCTTCCCTTTCTCACTAATTGATTAATAGTTGGCATTACAAAACCTCCCTATATTTTAGCTCTAATTTCACTACTCTATATAGATCTATATAGAAATTCTTCTACATTTAAATTGCCTTTTAATTTTACAGACAGATAATATTCTATCAAATATCTTCCTCGTATGTCAAGTTTTTTCTACATTTTCTTCCCATATATTTTCAGCCTCTGTTTTTGGTGTCTTCTTCTTAAGCCTGAGCTTCTGATATTTTCTAAGTCCTGTACCTGCGGGTATTACCTTCCCAATTATTACATTCTCTTTAAGTCCCAAGAGATTATCCACCTTTCCCTTAATAGCTGCATCTGTAAGTACATGGGTAGTTCTTTGGAATGATGCAGAAGAGAGGAAGCTATCTGTCAATAGTGATGCCTTTGTGATACCTTGTACAATCGGCTTTGCCTCTGCTGGTGCAAGACTATTCCTTATATATCCTACTTTCTTTCTTATCACCCTCGTACCAACTTTTGTTCTTGCTGTCTTCAACCTTATAAAGTCAACTTTGGCCTTTACAATTTTCTCTGCATCTTCTTTCTTTACAGTATCTTCTGCTTTCACAATTAATTCCCCTGTATTAGTATTTACAATATCTTGTACTGTTGTTTTTCCTACAACATCTTTATATAAAAATTCTAGGGCCCTCCCCTCGATAGAGAAAAATCTTCCATCAGAGAGAGGAACTTCTTCTACCCCTTGAGTTACGAATTCCCTTATCATATTCCTGGTAATTTGTTTACCTGCAGCTCCTATTATATTTCCATTTCCCGGAATTTCTACAGGAGCACCAAGAGGTGCACCAAGAATCTCTTCTCTCAACATTCTTATTAGTTTATCCTTTAAAGATATGGTCTCTACTCCTTCCCAAACCTTTACTATAGGAACATTAGAAAGTTTAATATTTTCCAAAATATCTGGTGTAATCCTTTCTCCTGCTTTACCTAAAAGTTCACCTGTTTCAAGATCTACTATATCTTCTGCAATGGTAAAACCTGAGAGTTTTTCGATTAATTTTTCATCTATAAGAGTAATTGATTGAATTTCACTATCCACAATATCTTCTAGCAACTCAGGTGTAAGGAGTGTACCATGGTCTAAAACTACCCTTTTTGATTGATCTCCTGTATTAAAGTTTAGAATTACAGGTTTATCAAGAGTGCCACCTGCAACTTCTTTTATAAACAGCGAATTACCTTTATAGACTATAAATGGAAAGCCATTTTTTTCTTGAAGTTCTAATACTCTTATCTCAGAATTTATTATCTCTTTTGCTAAATCATTATCTATCTCTACACCCTTTTCCGCTATCACTCTTCCGCCTTCATCACTTTCTACAACCTTTTGAGCAACAATACTGCCCTTTAAAAGTTCTATATTTGCACGTTCTATTTCTTTATTTTTTGCACTAATCTTTTCATTCTCCCTCTGGAAATCAGTATCATATACAAGCTCTCCAGAAAGAAGCTCTGTATCTCCTGCTTCTCTTATATAAATCTTATTAAGCCTTGCAATCTGACGAATTATAATCTCTATATGTTTATCATTTATAATAACACCTTGCGAACGATATATTGCCTGGATTTTTGAAAGCAAATACTCCTGAACTGCTCTTACTCCTTTTATTCTAAGTATATCTTTTGGATTCGCATCTCCTTTCGTAAGATAATCTCCCGATTTTACAATATCTCCTACTTTAACTCTAATTTTATTGGCCATATCTCTTGGAACTACATATGTCTCAATACCATCTTCTGTCTTTATATAAATCTTTGTTTTCTTTTCTTCTATCTTTATATCCACTACTTCACCAGCTACATCTGCAAGCACTGCCTGGTTAGCAGGTCTTCTTGCCTCAAAGAGCTGTTCTACCTGAGGTAGACCGTAAGTAATATCTCCTTCTGCTCTCCTTACCCCACCTGTATGGAATGTACGAAGAGTAAGCTGAGTTCCTGGCTCTCCTATAGATTGAGCAGCTATAATACCTACGGCTTCGCCTACATTTACAAGGCGACCTGTTGCAAGATCCCTACCATAACATTTAGCACACACACCATATTTTGTTTTACATGTAAGTACAGATCTAATTTTTACTTCTTTTATTCCTGCACGCTCTATTGTCTCTGCCTTTTCGGGGGTAATCTCTTCATTTGCATCTACTATTACCTCACCTGTATTGGGATCGATAATTCTCTCAAGAGAAGTCCTTCCCATTATTCTATCCTTTAATCTCTCTACTACTGTCTCATCATTCATAAGGTCAGTTACTGTAATACCATCTGAAGTTCCACAGTCCTCTTCTCTTACTATAAGATCTTGGGATACATCAACCAATCTCCTTGTAAGGTATCCAGATTTTGCGGTACGTAAAGCTGTATCTGCGAGGCCCTTACGTGCACCATGGGTAGAATAAAAATACTCCAATACAGAAAGACCTTCCCTAAAGCTTGCCTTAATTGGGAATTCTATAATTCTTCCTGTAGTGTCTGCCATAAGACCTCTCATACCAGCAAGTTGACTTATTTGATCTTTACTACCTCTTGCGCCAGAATCTGCCATAATGAATAAAGAATTCTTTTCATCAAGATTCTCAAGAATAGCGTCTCCTACCTTTTTAGAAGCATTACCCCAAATAATAGATACCTCTTCTTCTTTTTCATCTTGAGTAAGCATACCAGCTGCGAATCTTGCATTTATCTCATCTACTCTCTTTTCTGCATCTGCAATAATACTCTCTTTATTTGTCGGGATCTCAAGATCTCCTATACCTATAGAAATTCCTGAAAGAGTTGCAAATTCAAATCCAAGATTCTTAAGTTTATCTAATACCTCTACTGTCTTAGAATTTCCGTACTTTGAATATAATTCTATTGTCAATTTTTCCAAAGTAGACTTCTTTACAATATCATTATAAAATTCAAATTCTTCAGGAAATATTTCGTTGAATAAGATACGACCAATAGTAGTACCTCTCATCTTTCCATCTATTTTTACCTTAATGGGCTCCTGTACTCTTGAAAGCCCCTCTTCTTTATCCAGCATCTCACTTTGATAAGCTAAAAGGGCTTCATTCATAGAACCATAAACCTTCTTTGCATGTTTTAATATCTCTTCTTCTGTCTTATAAGGAGAATATGTAAGATAGTAAACACCAAGTACTACATCTTGAGTAGGAATAGCAAGAGGCTTTCCAGATGCAGGAGACAAAATGTTATTAGAAGAAAGCATAAGAATTCTTGACTCTGCCCTTGCTTCAAAAGAAAGTGGTACATGAACAGCGATTTGATCGCCATCAAAATCTGCATTGAAAGCAGTACATACAAGAGGGTGGATCTTAATAGCATTTCCCTCAACTAGTACGGGTTCAAATGCCTGAATTCCTAATCTATGAAGTGTAGGAGCTCTATTCAAAAGTACTGGATGATTTTTTGTTACACGTTCAAGTATATCCCATACTTCAGATGTTGTATTGTCTATCATCCTCTTTGCACTCTTTATATTATGGGCAAGACCAGTTTTTACAAGCTCTTTTATTACAAAAGGTTTAAAAAGTTCAAGGGCCATTCTCTTGGGAAGCCCACACTGATGGAACTTTAGTTCGGGACCTACAACTATAACAGATCTTCCAGAGTAATCAACACGCTTACCCAAAAGATTTTGTCTAAATCTACCTTTCTTTCCTTTTAGTATATCACTTAAAGATTTAAGAGGCCTATTTCCAGATGCAAGAACAGCACGTCCTCTTCGACCATTTTCTATAAGTGCATCCACTGCCTCTTGAAGCATCCTTTTTTCATTCTTCACTATTATATCTGGTGCATCCATATCTATAAGCTTTTTTAACCTACTATTTCTATTTATTACCCTTCTATATAGGTCATTTAAATCTGATGTGGCAAATCTACCCCCATCAAGCTGGACCATAGGCCTTAAATCTGGAGGTATTACTGGTAAGACTTCAAGAATCATCCACTCTGGCTTATTTCCAGATTTTCTAAATGCTTCTACTATTTGAAGTCTTTTAACAAGTTTTCTATTTTTTTGTCCCTTAGTATTTCTTATCTGTTTTCTTAAATTTCTAGCAAGTTCTTCAAGATCTAAAGATGCAAGAAGCTCTTTTATTGCTTCTGCGCCAATACCTCCTCTATAATCTGAATCATACTTTTCAAGTAATCTATGAACACTTTCTAATAAAATTTCTCCTCTGGAATACCCACTTTGTCCAGGTTCTATCACTATATAAGAGGATTCTTCTATTGTTCTTATAGCAAGTTCTGCTTCTCCACCAAAATTTGCCCTATAAAAATCTACTTCGCTCTCGCTTATAAGATCCCATTCATTATCTGGAGAGAGCACCCATGTAACCTTATAAGTTTTTGCACCTTTTAATGCTGTAATAACAAATCCGTCCTCTCCTTCTAATTTCTCAACTTCAAAATCTCCTTCATGTTCCTCTAATAAATCTGTATATACCTCTTCTGAAATAACATCTCCTACAGAAACTCCAATATCTGCTTCTGTAGTTTGAAGTTTTGCCCTAAAAAATATACCATACTTTTCCCTTAAAGATTCATATTCTTCCTCGGAAAGGACGTCTCCTACCTTGATTGGAAGTTCTGGAACTAAAGAAACCTGGTAGGCTTTTTCTGCTTCTATATCAATATTGTAATGTTTATAGATATTATACTCAGACTCTGTAAGAATATCTCCCACTCTTACATCAGCATCTATAGATGCCTTCTTTACCTTATATAATTGTTCTCTTTTACGAGTAGATGCAAAATAAAGTATTTTTTCTAATTCTTTTGTAGTAATATTTAAAAGAAGAGACATTGGACTTGGAATGCCCTTAAAATACCATATATGAGAAACAGGGGCAGCAAGTTCAATATGCCCCATCCTCTCTCTTCTTACTATAGATCTGGTGATCTCTACTCCACATTTATCACAGATCATACCTGCATGTTTTTTTCCTTTGTATTTCCCGCAATGACATTCCCAATCCTTTACAGGTCCAAATATTTTCTCACAAAAAAGCCCATCTTTTTCGGGTTTTAGACTTCTATAGTTTATAGTCTCTGGCCTCTTAACCTCTCCATGAGACCAACTCCTTATTTCTTCTGGAGAAGCAAGGCTTATTTTTAGGCTAACAAATTCTTTATAATTGGCCAAAGGAGTTCACCTCTACTTTATATTTTTTCAATTTAATCCTTCCAGGGAGAAGTCTTAAGAGGAATATTTCCAAGGTCCTCCTCCATTTCCTTTAATTGTATTTCATTTCCTTTCTCATCATATATCTGTACCTTTAATGCAAGACTTTGGAGTTCTTTTATGAGCACCTTAAATGATTCTGGAATACCAGGTGTAGGTATATTCTCTCCTCTAATAATCGCCTCATATGTCTTTACTCTACCAATTACATCATCTGATTTTACAGTTAGCATTTCCTGAAGGGTATAAGCTGCTCCATAGCCTTCGAGTGCCCATACCTCCATTTCTCCAAATCTCTGGCCACCAAACTGAGCTTTTCCACCAAGAGGTTGTTGGGTGACCAAAGAATAAGGTCCAGTAGCCCTTGCGTGAATCTTATCATCAACGAGATGTATGAGCTTTAGCATATATATATAACCTACTGTAACAGGATTATTAAATCTCTCTCCTGTTCTCCCATCTCTTAGATAAACCTTACCATTTTCAGGAAGTCCTGCTTTTTTAAGATATTCTTCTATGTCCTCTTCTTTTGCTCCATCAAAAGCAGGCACTGCTACATGAAGTCCCAACTTCTTTACAGCCCATCCTAAATGAGTTTCAAGAATCTGTCCTATATTCATACGAGATGGCACGCCCAATGGATTAAGTACAATATCCACAGGGGTTCCATCCTCCAAGAAAGGCATATCCTCTTCTGGAACTATTCTAGAAACTACTCCTTTATTTCCATGTCTTCCAGACAATTTATCTCCCACAGAGATCTTCCTCTTTTGAGCAACCCACACCTTTACCAATTTATTTACACCAGAGGGTAATTCATCTCCTGCCTCTCTGGAGAATTCTTTTACATCAATTACCTTTCCATATTCACCATGAGAAACCCTAAGAGAGGTATCCTTTACATCTCTTGCTTTTTCCCCAAATATTGCACGAAGCAATCTCTCTTCAGGAGAAAGTTCTGTTTCACCCTTTGGCGTTACCTTGCCCACAAGGATATCCTTCTCCTTTACCTCTGCTCCAACACGAATAATACCTCTTTCATCAAGATTTCTAAGTGCAGATTCCCCTACATTTGGAATATCCCTTGTAATCTCTTCTGGACCAAGTTTTGTATCTCTTGCCTCTACTTCATATTCCAATATATGAATAGATGTCAATATATCCTCTTTCAATAATCTTTCATTTATTAATATAGCATCTTCAAAGTTATAGCCTCTCCAGGACATAAATGCAACCAAAAGATTCCTTCCAAGCGCAAGATCTCCTTTATCTGTAAGCGGACCATCTGCTAAAACATCACCCTTCTTAACCTTATCACCCTTTGAAACAAGTGGTTTTTGGTTAAAACAGGTACCCTGATTAGTACGTTTAAATCTCTGGAGAGGATATGAAACCACATCACCCTCCTTTGTCTTAATGATAACTTCATCTCCTGAAACCTTCACTACTTCACCATCCACATCTGAAATAACTAATGCACCAGAATATTTTGCAGCCATTTTTTCCATACCTGTACCTACGAGAGGGGCCTCAGGCCTTACAAGGGGAACAGCTTGGCGCTGCATATTTGCACCCATCAAGGCTCTATTTGCATCATCATGCTCTAGAAAAGGTATCAAGGAAGCAGAAACTCCTATCATCTGATTAGGAGCTACGTCCATCATATCTACTTCATCTTTAGAAACCATCACTGCACGGCCATTATATCTAACAGGTACTTCATCCTCTAAGATATTTCCCTTATCGTCCAACTCTATATTAGCAGGAGCAATCCTTAAACCTTCTTCATCTATAGCTGTAAGATACCTAACTTCATTTGTAACACGGCCATCTTTTACTACTCTATATGGTGTCTCTATAAAGCCCATTTCATTTATTCTCGCATACACGGCAAGGGTGCCAATAAGTCCAATATTAGGACCTTCAGGAGTTTCTACAGGACATATTCTTCCATAATGACTGGAATGAACGTCTCTTACCTCAAATCCTGCATGCTCTCTGGTTAAACCACCGGGGCCAAGGGCGCTAAGCCTTCTCTTATGAGTAAGAGCGGAAAGAGGGTTTACGTGATCCATAAACTGAGAGAGCTGGCTACTCCCAAAAAACTGATTTATTATAGCAGTAATTGGCCTTACATTTACAAGGGTTTGCGGTGTTATCGTACTTTCATCTGTTTGAAGAGACATTTTTTCTTTTATAGAACTTTCAAGTTTTAGAAAACCTGTTCTTAAATGATTTTGCAGAAGTTCTCCAACCGCCTTTACCCTTCTTATGCCAAGATGATCTATATCATCAACCTTGCCTACTCCTCTTTTGAGATTAAGTAAATATCTTAAAAGTCCAATTATGTCCTCAGGAGTAAGAGATTTGCCTTTTTCTACCAAAACTTTATCTTTTACCTTTTTTAGTTTCTTTAAAATATCTTTGGTTATTACTTCTCCAGTTTTAATTATAGGATTTCCTTTTTCATCAAATACATCTTCTCTTATTTTACGTCCTAATAGATGTTCACTTATCTTTTCAAGGGTTTCTGGCAATTCAAGCCAAACTTCTACATCTCCTTCAGGGGTAAAGACTTTAACTTTAGGAATTCGAAGTTCTTCTATTTTTTCTGCAAGGGCTTTTGTAATAATTGTTCCACCCTTTGCTATTATATTTCCGTCTTTATCCAAAAGGGGTTCATCAGATAAAATAAGACCAACAATCCGTTCTTGAATAGAGAGTTTTTTATTTAATTTATATCTCCCTACTTCGCCTAAATCATACCTTTTTGGATCAAATAACATTCTATGAAGTGTTTGCTTTGCAGCATCTATATTAGGAGGTTCACTAGGTCTTAATCTTCTAAAGAGCTCTAAGAGGCCCTCATGATAAGAACTGGTAGGATCCTTTTTTATAGTAGCTTCAATCTCTTCTTTATATGGGAAAAGAGATAGAATTTCTTCATTTGTTCCGTACCCTAATGCCCTTAAGAAGATAGTAATAGGAATCTTCCTTC
>JALVIU010000219.1 GCA_027028665.1 Candidatus Atribacteria bacterium
GCTATCTACCTTATAGAAAATGATTATGTAACTGGAGCTGTGGCAGATATAAATGGTGGTAGATATGTAGGATGATTTATGATATAATAGACTAACATTGATAACTATAATAAGGAGGCTATAAATATGAAAGAACCTATTGTGGGACCAACCTTTGAAGAGATGCTTCACCCGGAAAAAATCGATCCAGAAGTAAGAAAAAAGGCTATTGAAATGTCCAAAAAGGACCCTTTAAATCCTATTAATCTTTTTAATATCTCATGGCGAGATGAAAACAATAAAATAAGGTATCTGGTATTACCAAAGGAGCTTACAGGGGTAGATGCAAATATTATTGTACTTTATGCCAAAGATTTTCCATCCGGAAGTCATAAAGTAGGGGCCACCTATTCTATTTTAGTGGAGAAAACAGTAAAGGGAGAGGTAGATCCCTCTAAACACACTATGATATGGCCATCTACAGGAAACTATGGTGTAGGTGGTGCCTGGGTGGGCTCACGTATGGGTTATGATTCTATTGTAATCCTTCCTGAGCTTATGAGTAAGGAGAGATTTGAACTTATAGAAAGATATGGGGCACGGGTAATTGCTACACCTGGTTGTGAGTCCAATGTAAAGGAGATCTATGATAAAAGTAAA
The DNA here is from genome assembly GCA_027028665.1 of Candidatus Atribacteria bacterium. Classification (GTDB taxonomy): domain Bacteria; phylum Atribacterota; class JALVIU01; order JALVIU01; family JALVIU01; genus JALVIU01. The sequence continues at coordinate 640 of JALVIU010000219.1, forward strand.
GAACTCTATGCTCAGGATCCTGAAAGAATAAGAATTTTAAATCAATTTGAAGAATTTGGAAATTATAGGTTTCACTACTACGTTACAGGAAATACCATGGTAGAGCTTGTAAAGGAAGAAAATATTGGGAATGGAAGGGTTGCAGCTGTTGTTGCAGGGGTAGGCTCTGCAGGGACTATTGCCTCTGGTGATAGAGTGAAACAGGTATTCCCTGAGGCAAAGATCGTTGCAGTAGAGCCACTTCAGTGTCCCACACTTGCACTTAATGGATATGGAGGGCATGATATTCAGGGAATAGGAGATAAACATGTAACATGGATCCACAATGTAATGAATATGGATGCCGTAGTACTTGTAGATGATATGGATTCCAAGAAGGGGCTACAGCTTCTTGTCGATGAAACAGGGAAGGCCTATCTTAAAGAGATAATGGGAGAAGAGGTTGTAGAGTATTTAGCTGATAAGTTTGGGATATCAGGTATTGCAAATATTATTGGTTCTATAAAGATGGCAAAATACTATAATCTCAAAGAAGGGGATAATATTATCACTATTGCTACAGATGCAATAGATAGATACTGGTCTGTGATGAAACAACTTGATGAACAATTTGGAAAGATGGATCGTGCAGAGGCAAAATCAAGGCATGAGAGAATCTTCCTCGGTCAGGAACTCTCCGGAATATTTGAGGAGGATAAGTGGACAAGAGAAAGATGGCACAATCTTAAATACTATACCTGGGTGGAGCAGCAGGGAAAGACCGTTGAAGAGCTAAATGCTCAAAAAGAACAAGATTATTGGATAGAAAAACAAAAAGAGATAGAAAAGATTGATGAGTTACTAAAGGAATATAGAGAGAAGCACAAGTATGTATTGGAGAAATTGTTAGCATCTTAACATGCAGGTATAGCTATAGAAGATAAAGAAAGGTAATCTTTCTATTCTATCTGAGGATAGGGTAAAAGATTACCTTTCAATTTTTTAAGAATGTTTTATATTGACCCCTTCCTGGATAATTAAGTTCAGTTTCAGGTTTTTAAAGACTATTATCCCTCCTTAAGATTTATTTTTTTATTCTTTAGTATAGATACCTGATAATTTTTCTTTCTTTTTTCCTCTATTTGTATTATAATACTTTTAAGTCAAAAATATTTTGAGGTGAGATATGGTATATAAAGAAAAAGATGGTATATTAGAAGAGATAGATAGCTATGAAAAAAATACATGGATATGCCTTACAAACCCGTCTGAAGAGGAATGTAGGGATATAGCTACCAAATTTAATATCCCTATAGATTTCCTTTTGGATCCGTTAGATGCTAACGAGCGATCTCGTATTGAAGAAGAAGATGAGGGTATACTTATTATATTCAGGGTACCAGAATATAAAGAGGAAGATCCAGGTGAAAAGATATTTTATACACTACCTGTAGGTATAATATTTGTAAAAGATGCAATAATCACCGTTTCAAACGCCAGAGTAGAGGTTTTACAAGAGCTCATTAGGGGAAAGATAAAAGGATTTTCTATAGAGAATAAGATCTCTTTTTTGCTTTCCCTCTTTTTAAGGTCTACCCTTCTTTATCTTAGATATCTAAAAGAAATAAACACCATAACAGAACACGAAGAAGATAGATTACAGGAAACCATGAAAAATGAAGAACTTATGAATCTCTTAAATCTTCAAAAAGGTCTTGTCTATTTCAGCACATCCCTTAAGGCAAATGAACTTATGATGGAAAAATTGAGAAGAGGAAGGATATTAAAGCTCACAGAGGATGAAGAGGATATATTGGATGATATACTTATAGAAAATAGACAGGCTATTGAGATGACAAACATCTATAGTAACATTTTAAGGGATATGATGGATGCCTTTTCATCTATTATATCCAACAATTTAAATATTGTAATGAAATTTCTTACATCCATTACTCTTATATTGACCATTCCCACACTTATTGCAAGCATCTATGGGATGAATGTCCCTCTTCCTCTGGCTCATTCTCCTCATGCCTTTATAATAGTTATTGGTATATCTGCGGTATTTTCTACATTTCTTACATTTGTTTTTAAAAGAAAAGGACTTTTATGATATAATAATTATTACAATTACAATTGTAGATAGGCGGAGGATAGCTTATGGTTAAAATGAAGTTTTTTGCAAACCTTCGAGACCTTGTAAAGAAAAAGGAGATAGATGTAGAGGCCTCAATGGTAAAGGATGCTATAGATACCGCATCTTCGCTTTTAGGTATCGATCTTAAGTCTGAACTCTTTGATGGGGAAATACCTAAAAAGGGAGTAATAGTCCTGGTAAATGGGAGGAATATAGAACACCTAAAGGGTATATACACTCCTTTACAAGAAGGTGACGTCATTTCTCTATTTCCCCCTGTGGGAGGTGGTTGATGTCTTACCATGAGTTCTCCTACCAGGGGAATAGGATCCTTATTCCACAAAACCTTACCCCTAAAAAGATATATATAGAACCATCTTCTAAATGTAATCTAAATTGTGCTATGTGCTTCAGGCATAGCTGGGATGAACCCTTTTTGGATATGGATTATGAATTATTTAAAAAATTATTAGAGGAGATAGATGGGTTTTCTAGAAAACCCGATATTCATATAGGTGGACTTGGTGAACCCTTTGTAAATCCACACATATATGATATGCTTACTTCTCTTAAAGAGAGTGGATATTTTGTCTCCATCTCTTCAAATGGAACTCTTATGCCCAGGGAACGTATGGAGTGTCTTATAGACCATGGAATAGATAGGTTGTATCTCTCCATGGATCCAGGGGTATTAGGACATGGGCCTGTGGATCCTGTACTGGAGAGACTGAGGGAGATCGACAGTCTGAGAAGAAAAAAGAAAAAAGGTAAACCTATGACAGGGGTAGAGATAGTGCTTACAAAGGAGAATATAGCATATCTACCAGGACTTGTAGGACCCCTAAAAAAGGCAGGTGTTACATTTATCATACTTAGCAATCTTGTTCCTACTCGAAAACAGGTGGAAAGTCAGGTTCTGTACGGTCAGGATAAGTTTGAGAATAAGGCATATGAAGAGTTTGTAAAGAAGAGCTATACCCAATTTAATGTAACACTTCCAGAGTTTGAATTTCGTACAGAGAGAAGGTGTAATTTTATCTCACAGGATGGTGTGGTTATTCGCTCAGATGGTGAGGTAGTGCCCTGTTATAGACTTATGTATAGTTATGAGGAGCACTATCTGGGCATCCACAGGAAGATCAATGTAAAATCATTCGGTAATATAAAGGAAAAGAGTTTAGAAGAGATATACAATACAAGGGAATATGCATGGTTTAGATTT
>JALVIU010000220.1 GCA_027028665.1 Candidatus Atribacteria bacterium
CTCCTGTCCCTCGGCATCCTTGTCGTTATCTCCTTTACCATCCTCATTTTTATGGGATACTCAACTTCTGTAAAAAACAATATTTCCAGGGAGAAGGAAGAATTAGATAATTTGTATAAAATATTTTTAAATGAAGTAAAAAGTAAGGCGGATATGGCAACTGTTATGGCAGAAGAGGTGGCACTTATTCCAGATGTCCAAAAGGCTTTTGCAGAAAAAAACAGGGAAAAGCTAAAAGAAATGTTTATCCCTGTATTCAGTGTCCTTAAAAAGGAAGGATGGGTAAAACAATTCCAGTTTCATACGCCCCCTGCTACCTCCTTTTTGAGAATACATAAGCCAGAAAAATTTGGAGACGATCTTTCTTCTTTTAGGCTAACAGTTGTAAAGTGTAATACAGAAAAAATACCTGTAAAAGGATTAGAAAAAGGTGTGGCAGGATTCGGGATAAGAGGGGTTGTACCTGTATTTTACCAGGGGAGACACATAGGAAGTGTAGAGTTCGGCATAGCATTTAATGATTCTTTCGTAAAAAGGTTAAAGGCCTCTTATGGGGCTGATTTTAAAGTAATAGCACCTGATGGAAGTGGGGATTACAAAGTACTTGCTACTACATCTTCTATAAAAAGTATTACATACAAGGGAGAAGAATTGGAAAGAGTTTTAAAAAATGGAACCCCTATTGTTATCTATAAATCTATGAATAACATTCCCTATACAATTATGATTGCTCCTGTAAAAGATTACTCAGGTAAAACAATAGGAATATTGGAGATATTTAAAGATAGAAAGGCATTCCTTGCATCTTTAAGTAAAGAGACTCTAAAACAAGTAGGAAGTGGATTGGTATTACTCATTATAATAGGTATATTAATATACCTCGTAATAAATAGCATAGCAAAACCTATTAAAGAAATTACAAAAATTATAGAAATATTCTCTGTGGATTTTGCAAAGGGAGAAGCAAACCTTATAAAAAAAATTAAGGTAAAGGGCAAAGATGAAGTAGCGGCGCTTGCAAAGTCTTTCAACATCCTAATAGATGCTATAGGCAAGATGATAAAAAAAATCAAAAATGATGCTGAGAAAATTAATAGCTCTTCCAATAATATATACAATATGAGCGAAAATCTAAATGATTCTGCCCAATCCCTTGCATCAGTTGCAGAGGAAGCATCAGCTACAGTAGAAGAGATGAATATATCTATCGAAGAAGTGGCTGAAACTTCAACAGAAATTGTAAAATATTTAAATGAAATAGTAGAAGATACAGATGAGGATCTAAAAATTAATAAAGAAATGAGAGAAAAATCTCAAGAAGTTACTCAGAACTCCCGGTTAGTAATAGAATCACTCAAAAAGCTCGAAAAAGTTATAGAAGAATCAGTAACTTTTATAGAAAAAACAAGAGGGGACAGCAATAAAGCAAGAGAGCTCTCTGACACAGGACAGGAAGAAATAAAAAGTACAATGGTAGGGATGAATAATATAAATAGTAGTATGGAAAAAATAGCTGATGTAATAAATAAACTTGGTAAATCCTCTATAGAAATAGGAAAAATAACAGAAGTTATATCCGACATTTCTGATCAAACAAATCTACTTGCCTTAAATGCAGCTATCGAAGCTGCACGAGCAGGAGAAGCAGGTAAAGGATTTGCAGTTGTTGCAGATGAGGTAAGAAAGCTTGCGGAAAGATCTCAGCAAGCTGCAGGTGAGATAAGTGAACTCATAAGAGGAATCCAAAAAGAAATAAATATTGCTATAGATGTATCAGAAAAAGGTAAGAAAGAAGCAGAAGAAGGAATGACCCTTACACAACGTGCAGGAAATATATTCACTCAAATAAATGAAAGTATAGAGGCTGTCTCATCCTCTGTAATGCTTGTACACGATAATTTACAAAAAGAAGAAAAAGAGAAAAGCACTCTCCATGAATATATATATAAAAATGGAGAAAGTATAAAGAAAATAGCAAAACTTATAGAAGAAGGAGAGGAAAGGATAGAAAGGATAAACGAAAGCATAAAAGAGATAAATAACCAAATTACACATATTTCCGCTGCTACCGAAGAGCAAGCAGCAGGGATAGGGGAGCTAAGAAAGAGTGTAGAAGAAGTTGCAAATACCGCTCAAAACAACGCAGAAATGATTGTAGAACTTGAAGATATAGCAAATAAATTAAAAGAAAACGCTAATATGTTTATAGAACTTATTGCTAGATTTAAAATAGAGTAGAACATTAATAAGTATTCCCTTTCCTTCAAAGGAAAGGGAATACTTATTAATTACCCTTATTTATCTTCCCTTTTTAAACTAATATATTTAAGCTATATTAATCAAAGAAAAGTGTATTTTTTAAAATAAGACAATAGCAAATATTTACAATTACAATATTTTTAGAATAGAAAGTTTGTTTATGGTAAGGGACAATGCAAAAAGAATAATATACTTTATTGACAAAAGAGTATTTTTATCTTATAGTAAAGAAAAAATAGCAGGAGGAAGATATGAAAATAAGGCAACTATCTGTTTTCTTAGAAAATAGAATAGCAAAACTATCAGAACTATGTAGGATACTTGCCAAAAATAACATAAATATAATTGCCTCAAACCTTGCAGATACCTCAGATTTCAGTATATTCAGGATGATTGTGAATAAACCAGAAAAAGCGAAAGAAATACTTAAAGGAGGTAATTTTACTACATTAGAAAGTGATGTTGTGGCATTGGATATAGAAGATAAGCCTGGGGGGCTTGCAGATGTGCTTGAGGTATTAGAAAAAAATAATATAGATATAGAATATCTATATGTACTTGCAAGAAGAGAGCCTGGAAAGATTACATTTATATTTAAATTTAAAGAAATAGATGAGGCTATAGATATCCTTTTAAAAAATAATATAAAGGTCTATAAAAGCACTGATATACTGGAGGAATGAAAGCACTTCTCTATCATAGGAGGGAAAAATGGGAAAAAGAATACTTGTTATAGATGATGATAACATATTAAGGAGGATCGTGGTTCACCACTTAAAGAAAAGTGGATTTGAAATAGAAGAGGCAAAAAATGGGAAAGAGGGGTTAGACAAGCTAAAAGAATTTAAACCAGATCTCATAATCCTCGATGCCCTTATGCCTATAATGTCTGGATACGATTTTCTAAAGATTGTGAGGAATGATAAGAGTCTCAAAAACATAAAAATCTTTATGCTAAGTGCTAATGCCATGGAGGATGAAAAGAAACTGGGGATTGAATTAGGAGCAGATTATTACGAAACAAAACCTTTTGAAGTAGGAAAATTCATAAAAAGGGTCCAGGAAATAATAGGCACATGATTGAAGGCATTGTAAAAACATTTATTATTTCTCTTATCCCTACTATAGAGATGAGAGGAAGTATTCCTATCGGAATTACACTTTACAAGCTCCCACCCATTGTTGCAAGTATTATTGGTATATTAGGGAGTTTTGCACCTGCCCCCATAATACTCTGGTTTCTACCAAAATTATTCCCGATACTGGAAAAAGTCTCCTTTTTAAAAAGGCTAATTCAATATTTAGAGAAAAGGTCTTTAGAAAAAGGAAAAAAAATAGAAAAATATGGCCTTATCTTTTTAAGTATCTTTGTGGCCATACCCCTTCCTGGCAGTGGAGCATGGACAGGCACGCTTATTGCTCTATTTATGGGTCTTCCTTACAAAAAATCCCTTATTGCTATATTTTTTGGTCTTATTATTTCTGCCATACTTGTAACATCAGCCACCTTAGGAGTGGTCAAGCTCTTCTAACCTATCGGTGTTAGTAAAAAGAACATGGGTTATAGAGGGAAAAATGCTGTCATTTGCCCCAAGAAATGATATTGTCTTTTCCCTGGTAAGTTCTAAGAAATCCCTTTCCCTTATAGAAAGAGTGGAGTATTCTCCTTTTGCCTCTTTAACTAATATCGCCCCTGCTGCAATATCCCACAGGGAAA
>JALVIU010000221.1 GCA_027028665.1 Candidatus Atribacteria bacterium
TGAGATTAAGGAACTTTTATCCACCGCTATAGGTCTTTCTAAGAGGGGGTTTGAAGGCGAGTGATAAAGTTAAATCTTTTACCAGACAGTTATAAAAATAGACATAAAATAAGAGCAAAGAGGTTAATGTTATTAGTAATAGTTTTACTTTTGGTTGCAGGTGTGTCTTTTTGGACTTTTTATTCTTATATAGAACTTATGCAAAAAGAGGGGGAATATAAGAGTTTATTGGGTGAATATAAGGTTATTGAAAAAAAAGCAAGTGATGCAGAAAAAGTAAGGAAGGAATTAAACAACTACAAGCAACAAGTCTTACTTCTTGTGAAATTAGTAGAAGATCAGCCGCTTCTCTCAAGGATCTTAAATGATCTTGGTACATATATACCAGATGATACATGGATCGTGAATTTTTCCTATTCTAAGGGAAAGGGATTTTCTATTAAAGGTTATGCCTTATCAGGTGTATCACCTGCAAAATTTGTAGAGGATTTTTCAAAGTCTCAATATATCAAAGAAATTAAACTTGAAGATAGTCAAAGGGATGGAGATTTATATGTCTTTTCTATCTCTGGAAAATTCTCTTTTTAAAGGGAGGAATCTACTTGAATAAAAATAAAAAGACCAAAACCTGGATAGTAGTTACCCTTATTTTTATCCTTGTTTTTAGTTTTTACTTTTTGGTCTATAGAAACATAGTATTTCATTTAAAAGATCTAGATAATAAAGTAACCAGTTTAAAGACTCAGATCGAGGCAAAAAAGCGCATTGCTTTGAAGTTAAATCAGTATAAGGCTGAGCTTATACAACTTAAAGAGGCTTTTAGCCGATTTTCTAATTACCTTTCAAAACCCGGTGAGATTTCAGATTCCCTTGTTGAGATAAGCGATACCCTTACCCAATATAATATAAAACCTTTAGTCTTTCAGCCAGGAGAAGAAAAGTTTGAAGATAAGAGTATGTATGGGGTATTTCCCATCAATTTAAAGATAGCCTGTGATTATTTTACACTTATAAAGTTTTTGGATAAAATAGAAAGTAGTGATAAAATAGTTTATGTAGATCAAATAGATATTGTTTCTACAAAAGACAGTAAACCACAGGCTGATATAAGATTTTCTCTTTTATTACAAAAGGAAGGTGTAAAGTTTTAAAATGGCAAATGGAAAAATAGATACTTCATTTGATTGGAAGAGAGATGGAAAGAAGCTCATACTTTTACTTGTACTTTTAGCTGTCCTTGTATTTGTATGGTTGAGGATTTTTAATCCAGGTATGCTAAGTAGAAAGTCTTCATCTATCGTTGTAAAGAAGAAGCCTTCAGTAATAATTACAAAAAAAGGGGAGAAAAGAAAAGAGGTAAAAGAGATAAATATTGAGGATCTTCTTAATAAACCTCTTTTTAGCTATAGGAATCCACTTAATCTTACAGCAAAGAGAAACCCGTTTTCTCCACCATTTACTGTTGTTTCCGCAAAGGAGACCGAAGAAAATATAGTAGCTACACCTTCTATAACGTTACCTGAAGACGTGCAGCTTACAGGTATAGTGAAGGCAGGGAACGAGGTTCTTGCAATTATAGAGGGCTTGGATATAAAGGAAGTGGTTCAGGAGGGGGATGAAATCCTGGATGGGTTTTTAATAGAGAAGATAGATATAATAGGTAAAAGAGTTATCTTAAAAAAAGATGGAAAGAGATTTATATTAGAATTGAGAGGTGAATAGTATGAAGGAGAAGGGTCTGGCTTTTTTATCTTTACTGCTATTATTATTTCTCTTTGTTATTAGTACATATGCCTTTGCAAACTATCCGGTTACAGGCCTTTGGTGCAAGAGGACGGGGGATGAGATAAAAATATCTGTGAAAGTAGGAGGGCCTGTTGTAGTTGATCATTTTACTCTTGATGATCCTCCTCGAATAGTAGTTGATTTAAAAGGTGCAGAAAACGAGATAAAAAATCTTCCTACAAAAAAACTTGTATTTACTACTATGGGTGTATTAAAATCTATCCGAACAGGTCAGGTAGACGAAAATACTGTAAGGATTGTAGCTGACCTTTCTAAAATGGTAGACTATAAGGTAGAAAGATCACAAGGGTTTGTTATTATAAAGTTAAGATATGTTGAAGAGAAAAGAATTCCTACTCCTAAGCCGGTACATACCCCGGTTATATATATAGGCAAGGCTACCCCGACTCCTCTCCCGAGGCTTACTCCTATTGTTGTCAAAACGCCTAAGCCGAGCCCTACTCCTATTCCTACCATATATGATCAATTTAAGAATATACCACCTGTAACTCTGGAATTTTATAGAACAGATATACATGAAATATTGAGGACACTTGCAAGAATTGCAAAGTTAAACATAGTGATAGATGAATCCGTAGAAGGTACCATATCTTTATATCTTAAAAAGGTAAAATTTCCTGAAGCACTTAAACTTGTGGCAGAACTCGGAAACCTTGAATTTGCAAAGGAAGGAAATATATTAATAGTGGCAAAAAAGGGTATGCTTTCTGAAGCATTTGCCAAGATGAGGATAAAGAGTGTACCTCTTAGATACCTTAAACCTGAAGAGGCAAAGGCAACCCTGGATGCAATCCTTCCACAAGACACAAAGCTTACCATTATACCAGATAAAAATGCACGGGCACTTATATTAAGAGGGCCCGAAAGTGAAATAGATAAGGTAGTTCCCCTTATACAGAATTTAGACTCTAAGATCAGGACAAAAACATTTAAACTTGAAAATGCCATAACAAAAGAGGAAGCACAGGCTATAGTGAAAATGCTTTCCATTGTTATCCCACCTGAAGATATTCAGCTTGATGAGAGACAGAATGTGATAATTGTAAAAGGTTCTGAGGAGGAATTGAAAAATGCTGAAAATCTTATAAAGAACCTGGATAAAAAACTTCCTCAAGTGATGATAGAGGTGAAGGTAGTAGCTGTATCTACAGATGCAACTCGTGACCTTGGAATAGAATGGGAACAGATCTTTGCAGGGGGTATAAAATTTGGAGAAATAAGTCTTGGTGGTACAATGGAGAGACTTACGAAACTTAATGTTACATTGAGGAGTATGGTAACTCATAAAAAGGCAGATGTCCTTGCAAATCCTAAGATTATGACCCTTGATGGCTATGAGGCGACAATAGATCTTGCAGATGAGGTGCCTGTAGGGGAGAGCATAAGTGTGGATGAAGCGACAGGAATAAGAACTGTTACTCCTACATTTAAGAAAGTGGGAGTAATACTTAGAGTTATCCCTCGTGTAAGTAAGGATAGAAGTTCACTTTTGCTTGAACTACATCCTGAGATAAGTAGTATCACAGATTGGCTTGATACAGAGGGACTTATCGTGAAAAAGATCCCAGTAATTGGGACGCGAAAGATAGATACATTTATAAGACTGAAAAATAATGAACCTCTGGTAATAGGGGGACTTATACGGTCTGAGGATGTAAAAGAGTTAAAAAAGGTCCCTCTCTTAGGGGATCTACCTCTCCTTGGAGGACTTTTCAGATTTGTAAAGAAAACCCATACAGAATCAGAGGTAATTATTATAATAGTACCACATATTATATCTTATTAGAGGTGGATAACATGTATAAAAAGGTAGTATTTGCCTTTCTTTTTTTGATAGTTGTCTTATCCCTTCCGGGCTGTTTGGTGTTTTATAACCCTGCTACCCAGGGTGGTGAGGGGTATGACAAAAATATAATAAAGGATGTAATACAATGGTTTAGATATTATCTTATATCAGAAGATATAAATGGACTTGTATCACTTATATATCCATATTCTCCTTATTTTGACAATATAAGGGATGATTATAATGCTATGTTCTCTACATGTGATAATATAATATTTAATTATGCTATATCCCATATACTCCTTGAAGATGGGGGTAAGGCAGTGGTTACAGGAGAATATGTGATTACATCTACCTGTAAAGAGGAAAGAGGAGAATT
>JALVIU010000222.1 GCA_027028665.1 Candidatus Atribacteria bacterium
CCAAAGGAGTGAATATCTGCAAATTTGAATATGGGAGACATAGAGGAAAAATGAAGTCCATTATCATGATTTCCTGCAATCATTACGATCTTGGTGCCTATTTTACGCACATCTACCAGGAAGTTAACCAATACCTCTTCTGCACGGGATGAGGGAATAAACTTATCAAATATATCACCTGCAATAACTAAAAGGTCTATATCGTTTTCCCTTATAAACTCCTTAAGATAGGAAAGTGCCTTTTTTTCATCCTCTGTCCTATCTTTTCCATATAATGTTTTTCCCAGGTGCCAATCTGCTGTATGAACTATTCGCATATTATTTCATAAAATCGGGAAGATTTCCCTCATCATCTTCCACTTCTTCCTTTTTTGTAGCCCACAGAGGAAATGGGAAACGAAGGAGCAAAGGCACAGGGACATCTGGCTGATGGTAGATCATAGTACCTGAGTTTATCATAATAGCCCGTTTTCTCAGTGTAGGTGTTAAGAAATCGTATTCTGTACGCTCTGACTCAGCAGGGTCAAGCCTCCCCACTACCTTTATAGCAGAGTTTGCAAATACCCTCTTTTCCACTTCAGAGGCTGTCTGTTGTGCACCTATAAGAATAATACCAAGGGACCTACCACGTTCTGCTATATCCAAAAGGAGGTCCTTTATCGGGCTCCATCCTGTCTTTGGTGCATATTTGTTAAGCTCATCAAGCATTATAAAGACAAGGGGGCGAGAGGTATTACTTTTTTCCTTTTCTCTAAATATCTCATTTATAATTACACCTACTACAAACATCTTGGAATAAGAATCCAGTCTATTTACATCGATAACTGTAAGTCTTGAATTCTTCCAGTTTATCTTAAAAGGAGTAAGGTCATTTATACCTTTAGGTATAGGTCTTATAATTGCCCTTGTACTTACCGCTGCATGGTCAAGTCTTCTCAAAAAGGCAGAGATGGTTTGGGATGCTACATTTCCCCCTCTAAACCACCACTCCTCATCATCTATAATAGCCCCTTTAAGGTCAGAGAGGGTCTCTATCTTTTTTCCATCTTTTACAAGAGGGCCAAATGCTGATCCACCTTTAGAGAGCTCGTAAAGCCTATCCTCCACCTTCCTTATAGCATGCATAAGAGTGGAGATTTCATCCTCTCCCCCTCCTGAAAATAAAAATCGAAGGATCCTCTTTTGGGCAATATCCCTCATTGTCCAAAAGTACGGAGAGATCCCCTCTTTCCTCTTCTCTGTCATTACCTCTATCCCTTCTTGATAAGGCCTTACAGGTGCATAAAACTTTACACCTTTAAAGGGTTTATCAGAAGGGAGGCCAAGGAGTTCATACTTTTTTTTCTCTTCCTGTTTTATCTTTTTATTGGGTTTATCCAAAAACAAAAGGTCTTCCCCTTTAACATTGAATATAATAGCATGGGTAGATGCAAGTTCTTTTCCTAAAACCTTTGAATTAAAAAGGGAGTAGAGGAAAAACAGGGCATAGGATGTCTTTGTAGCCACACCAGATATACCAGATATGGATAGGTGTCCGCCCTTTTCTCCATTTATAAACTCCAGGTTGGAATAGACAACTGCCCCATTTCTCATAATCCCCACAGGGAGCTTTCTATCCATCCTATCAAAATAGAGGCCCTTTTCCACCCCTTGGGTAGAACGAAATACCCTATCCCCAGGATGAGGTGGTATATAGACCTCAGGTTCTACCCTTGTTACCTTTACAAATGCTGCATAAGAGACCTCTACAGGTATAAGCCCCTCTTCTGCAAGGAGTGTATCACTATCAAACTGGGCACCCTCATAGAGCTTTCTCACGTGATCCACTACACCATAAAAGGTAACATGTTCATCTTTACCTGGTATAGTGGTGGTTACTTCTACAATATCATCAAGCTCAAGATACCTATTAGGTAATACCCCTACCCAAAATTCCAGAGGGGATGCATCCTTTGTACCTAAGACAAGTCCTACCTCTTCTCTCATATCACCTCTCTATAAGTGATCTTAATACCTCTAAGTTTTCTTTATAGTACTTCTCTCCACCAGGTGTTTCAAGGATCATAGGTCTGTCATTAAACCTCTCATCATTTACAAGAAATCTAAAGCCATCAAGACCTATATATCCCTTTCCTATATGTTCATGTCTATCTTTCCTTGTACCAAGATCATTTTTTGAATCATTTAGATGAAACACCTTAAGATTTGATATCCCTATAGTATCGTCAAATCTCTTCATGGTCTCTTCATAGGTATCTTTTGTCCTTATATCATATCCTGCTGCAAATACATGACATGTATCAAAACAGACCCCGATCCTCTCCTTTTGCTCAGTCTTATCAATAAGATATGCAAGATGTTCAAACCTATATCCCAAATTCGAACCCTGTCCTGCTGTAGTTTCAAGCAAAAGCATTACATTACTATCTTTCGTAACATCTAATATATAATTTATACTCTCTGCTATAATACCAAGGCCCAGTTCTTCACCCTTTCCCATATGAGATCCAGGATGAAGAACTATATATGGTATCCCAAGCTGATCTGCCCTATGAAATTCATCTATCAAGGCATCTTGCGATTTTTTTAACTTTTCTTCCTCTGGGCTTCCTATGTTTATAAGATATGATGTATGAATCACTACATCCTTTATCTCGTATTTCTCTACATTCTCCCTAAATTTATTTATATCATCCTCTGTAAATGGCTTTGCCTGCCACTGCATCTGATTTTTTGAAAAGATCTGTATTGCCTCACAACCCAGGTCCCTTCCCCTTTTAGGGGCATTATACACCCCTTTCGATATAGATACATGTGCACCAAGTAATGGCATATTTCCTCTCCTGAGCTATTTTATACTTTTTAAATTGTAGCACAGAAATGCATAAAGTCAATACTTTTACAATACCCCTTTATCCTTCAATTTTTTATACAATTTTTCAGAAAGAGATAGGACATAACTTTTACCCTTCCCCTCATCAATCAGCCTATCTATCTTTTCAGGGGGAAATACACCCAACCCATTTAGTGCACCCCCCATGGCTCCCACCATACATGCAATAGTATCTGTATCCCCACCCATCCTTATTGCATCCATCATCCCTTCAAATGGTGTATCGAAATACTTGAGGAAAAGGTATATAGCTGTTACCACTGATCTATGTGCCTTACTACTTGTGCCAAGCTGTCTTTTTACCCTACTTAAGTTTACACCATTTTCAAGGAGAAAACTCTTGGCCCTTTTTAATGTATATAAATAGATCTCTTTATCCTCACCCTCATATCTATAGGTATATTTATATACCTCTTCCCTAATATCTGCCTCCTTTTCTATAAGCACATCCAAGAAATCAATAGGAAGAAAGGTCCTTGGGTCCTTCTTCAGTGCCATAGAGATGGCATATGCCATAAGCACACCACCCTCTACCCCAAGGGGATGATAATGTGTAATGATAGATGAGAGGATCGCATTTTTTATAAGTAGGTCCTCATCATAAAAATAAAAAAGTCCTATAGGGGCGATCCTCATGGCTGCACCATTTCCAAAGGAGCCCCCCGGAAAAGAGAGCTTGGCTACCTCACTCCAACTATGACCCTCCTTCAAAAGTCTTATAACCTTCTTTGCACCCCTTCCATAACCTCTATAGGAGTGATAATTTTCCACAAACTTCTGGGCAAGGAGTTCTGGGTTAAATTCCCCTTCCGAAAGTGTCTCCATTATAGAGATCATCATCTCTGTATCATCTGTATAATCCCCATCCCATACATATCCCGGTGATTCCATCTCCTTTATGCCTTCTTCTGAAAGCCCTTTCCTCCCTTCCACCTCTTTTCCAAGGGCATCTCCCAAGAAAGCACCTATAACTCCGCCTTTAAGCTTTTCTAAAAAGGTAGCCATCTTCCCCTT
>JALVIU010000223.1 GCA_027028665.1 Candidatus Atribacteria bacterium
GGCAGGAGATATAGAATAGATAAAAAGGGGGTGGTATGGGAAAGGGTAATTTTTATCCATATTAGTCAAAAATAACTAAAAGAGGAGGGTTTGAAATGAAGAGAAGTTTCAAAGTATTGGTTGTTAGTTTACTTTTGTCTGTTTTGTTTTTAGGTTTATTTACAGTGACAGGTTTTGCAGGAAAGAAGTTAAAATTTGCATGGTGTCCTACAATTACTGATCCATTTTATTTCATGATTGGTAAAGGTGCAAAAGCTGCTGCAGAGAAATATGGAGTAGACTTATTTGTATCTGAATATCCAAAGGCATGGGGTCCTGAGATTCAGATTCCTATCTTAAAGGCTGTTGCAGCAAGGGGAGATATAGACCTTATGTTTACAGGCCCCGCATCAAAAGATGCTCTAATTCCTGTACTTAAAGAGATATATGATATGGGAATAGAGATAATAACAGTTGATACATACATTGGAGATGGAGACTATACACATCCACCAATTGATTTCCCACTATCCTTTATTGGTACTGATAATTTCCAGGGGGGCGTAGAGATCGCACATCGTCTTGCAAAAATGATAGGTGGTAAAGGAAAGGTATTTGTAGAAACCACCAATCCAGATGTGTCCTCTGTTGCAGAAAGGGTAGCAGGATTCAAAAAGGGAATAGAGGACTATCCTGATATAAAATTGGTAGGAGTAGAGTACAATCTCGATTCCCAGGAAAAGGCACAGGCACAGGTAGCTGCAGCACTTCAGGCAAACCCTGATATTGTGGGTATTTTTGGTACGAACCTCTACAGTGCACAGGGGGCATATCAAGCAGTTGTAAATGCAGGCCTTACCGGTGTTGTAAAGATTGCATCCTGGGATGCAACAGTAGATCTTATCAATGCATTAAAGGCTGGAAAGGTAGACTTAGTACTTGCACAGAGGCCATATGATATGGGATATCTTGCAGTAGAGTGGGGTTATAAGTACTTTACACAAAATGCAAAGGTTCCAAAGAGGATAAACCCAGGATTCTTCTTCTTCACCAGAGAAAATGTAAACGACCCAGAGGCACAGAAGTTTATATACAAATAGGAAAAAATGAAGGAGGGGTTTATCCCCTCCTTATATTATATGAGAGGAGTAATATGTCATTAAATAAGAGAAATTTCTGGATAAGATTGGGGAGAAATTGGATTTTCTTCTTTCTCATTTTTCTCATTATTGTTTTTAGTTTTACAGGGAAGAACTTCTTTTCTCCTCGAACCTTAAATAATATACTTGTGCTTTCTGCACCTTCATTGTTGCTTGCGACAGGTGAGACCTTTGTAATAATAACTGCAGGAATCGATTTGTCTATTGGATTTGTAAGGGGGCTTTCCTCTGTATCATCTGCTATTATTATGCGAGATCTATATAATAAACTGAAGTACCCCCAATGGATAAGTATATCTCTTGGTATAATAGTAGGATTATTAGTAGCGATTATACCAGGAATTGTAAATGGTGTACTTGTGGCGCATTACAGGGTGCCACCATTTATTGCGACCCTTGGTATGTATGGTATAGCAAATGGATTGGCACTTAAGCTATGTGGTGGATTTCCTATCACCTTTTTACCTCCCAAGGCAGGTGAGATAGGGAATAGTTTTATCGCTTATTATTTACCAGGTAAGTATTTTGGATTTTTTAGAAAACCACCCAATGTACCCGCTACCGAGGTAAGAAATATTATAGGGATATTACCCTTTTCCTTCATTGTAGCACTGGTCTTTGCAATTATCTTTGCATTCATCCTCTCTAAGACGAAGTTTGGCCAGCACACATATGCCATAGGTGGAAATATGGATGCAGCCATCCGTGCAGGTATAAATGTAAAGAGACATTTAATCTGGATATATACGATTTCTGCATTTTTCGCAGGGCTTGCAGGTGTACTTTCTGTGCTTATATTTTCAGTGGGGAACTTTACTCAGTTTGCAGCAAGTTATGAGCTTTTTGCAATAGCAGCAGTGGTTATAGGAGGTGCAAGCCTTATGGGTGGTAAAGGTAGTATATGGGGTACGTTTGTAGGTGTACTCATCCTTTCTGTCTTGGAAGTGGGATTTTTGATGAGTGGCATACTACCATTTTACCGCTATATCGCTGTGGGTGTGATTTTGGTATTTGCTGTTATCATAGATCAAACTTTTCCAGAATTAATCTATGAGTAGGGTATGAATATGAATAAAAAACTTCTTAAAAAGAATAGTCCTTTAATCTTAATAGGAAGATATTGGACATTTATATTTCTAATATCTGAATTTATTGTATTTAGTATTATTGGAACAGGTTATTTCAGTATAAGAAATTTCCAGAACATGCTTGTTGCGTCAACTATTATACTTTTGCTTGCAACAGGTGAGACCTTTGTAATAATAACCGGTGGTATCGATCTATCTGTAGGATTTGTAATGGGATTTATGTGTGTGGTTTTTTCCAAGATCCTGGTAACATTTATAAAGATTGGTATGACCCAGGAGTGGGCACTACTTCTTTCTGCAATTACTGCTATGGGTATAGGACTCCTGCCGGGACTTTTAAATGGTTATCTTGTAGCAAGATGGAAGGTGCCACCATTTATCGCAACATTTGGTATGTATGGAATAGCCTATGGTATGGCAGAGATCATATCCAACAATGTACCTATATCTGGTCTTCCATCACTGGCAGGACAGGTGGGGAATGGTTATTTTATGTATTGGTTGCCTGGTAAACTTCTTGCGTGGTTCGCAAGACCACATCTTCCAAGATCTGAGCTCAGACACCTTGTTTATCTTATACCGAATATCTTTCTTATCTCTATAGTTTTTGTGATCATATTTGCATTCATCCTCTCCAAGACGAAGTTTGGCCAGCACACATATGCCATAGGTGGGAATATGGATGCAGCCATCCGTGCAGGTATAAATGTAAAGAGACATCTTATGAAGATATATATGATCTCTTCGTTTTTCGCAACACTTGGAGGCATTACATATGCTATGAGGTTTGTCACAGGGAGGGCAGATGCAGGTTCTGCCAATATGCTTGATTCCATTGTGGCAGTGGTTATAGGAGGTGCAAGCCTATATGGAGGCACAGGTACCATATGGGGTACATTTATAGGTACCCTGATTATCACTATACTTGAGACAGGTATGGTCAATTTGGGTTTACCTACATATAATAAATATATAGTTGTGGGGATTGTGCTTATATTTGCCGTGCTTATGGATCAATTTTTCCCAGAGATTGTACATAAAGGAGAATAGGTTATGGAACCTTTACTTTCCGTGCGTGGAATAGTTAAAAGATTTGGTGGCCTTGTGGCTGTGAATAATGTAGATCTGGATGTGTATCCAGGTGAGGTTGTGGCACTTTTGGGTGACAATGGTGCAGGAAAATCTACACTTATTAAGGTGATATCTGGTGTGCATAAGCCAGAGGCAGGGAAGATCTATTTTGAGGGGAAAGAGGCCAGGATAGATACCCCAATGGATGCACTAAAGATAGGGATAGAAACGATATACCAGGACCTTGCACTGGCAGAGAACCTAAATGTATATTCCAATATATTTTTGGGCAGAGAAAAGGTAAAAAGTTACATGGGTTTCATAAAGGTATTGGACCATGATTTTATGCTTAAGGAATCAAGAAAGGTACTTGATAGGTTGGATATAAGGATCCCATCACTTAAGAATAAGATAAAGACACTATCTGGAGGACAGAGACAGGCAGTTGCTATATCTAAATCGATATACTGGAATGCAAAACTCCTCATCATGGATGAGCCTACTGCTGCATTGGGGGTTGCAGAGCAGAGAAAGGTACTAAACCTTATCCGTACATTGAAATCCCAAGGTGTTGCCGTAATCCTTATAAGTCACCAGATGTATGATGT
>JALVIU010000224.1 GCA_027028665.1 Candidatus Atribacteria bacterium
TAGAAAAAAATGTAAACAACGCTAATACTACAACTAAACTAATTAAGCCAAATCTCTTCATTAACTCAAACCTCCAATTTCCTTATTTTTAAAATGTTTGACCTATACTAAAGTAAAAACTCCCATGCCTATCTTCAGACATACCATAATCTAATCTTATGGGACCTAAAGGTGTATCTACTCTAATACCTATACCCTTTCCCAATTTAAAATCATCAAAGTTTAGAGTTCCGCCATAGTCCCATACACTTCCATAGTCTACGAATAAAACACCTTGGAAATTAGACGATAGAGGAATTCTATATTCTAAATTGAATAACAACATATTATCTCCTCTAAACTCTCCAAGATTATATCCTCGTAATGTGTTTACACCACCTATTTCATATTTTTCAAAAGAAGGTAGAGAAGTATTAGACATTCCACCCATAACTCTCAATGCCAGTACCTGATCCTTTACAATATTAAAATAACCTGCAAGTGTAGCATTTGCCTTTATAAAATCAAAGTCTCCATCCAAAAAACCTCCTGCATATTCAAAGGAAAATACATCATATGTACCTTCTTTTGGATTAAATATATTATCTCTTGTATCATAAACAAAAACTGGGGTAAGAGATCTTATTTTACCATCTATATCATCTGGTACTTCACCTTCTAAAGGAGTAGTTGTCACATTCTCTGCTTTATAAGTAAGATAGAGCTTCATATCTTCACTTAAAGGAGTACCAATAGTTATATCTCCTCCTACTCTTTCCTCTTTGTATTCACCTATTACATCCCCTAAATCATTATAATTTTTATGATTCGTGACTGCATCATAGACCTCAAATTTTAAAGAATTATCAGATTTTAAAAACCATGGGTCATAAAAGGATAATTTATAAGTAGTTCTTGCACCAAATTCCCATTTTGCAGTAATTTCCTGCGCATTTCCACCAAAATTTTTTTCAGAATAGGAGAGAAATCCTATAAGACCCTGCTCTGTATTATAACCTATTCCCACTCCTGCCTTTCCCGTATTTTTTTCCTCAAGTATCACCTCTAGGGTTAACTTACCAGGAACATCTTCTTTTAATATCTTCATCTTTACATCATCGAAAAATCCTAGATTATATACTCTTTGCAGGCCTTTCTTAACTTTATTAAAATTAAAAAGTTCACCTGTCTTTAGATTTAGAGCCCTTAATACTACCCATTCTTTGACTTTTTGGTCTCCTATTATATCTATTCTATCAAGCACACCCTCAAAAAGGGTTATGGTAAGTACGCCATCTTCAAACTTTATACTTCCAATTCCTGATAATATGTAACCCTTTTCCTGATAATGTTTTGTAATCCTATTTATATCACGATCCAAAATCTTTTTATTAAATATTTGACCTGGAGATAAAATCATAATATTCTTCAACTCATCTTCCGAAAAAATAGTGCTGCCTTTTATAACTATAGATTTTATAACAGGATTCTCTTTTACTAAAAACACAACTGTTATACCACTTTTCTCTGGATATATTCTTGCTTTGACATCCTGAAAGTATCCTAAATCCATAATCTTTTTAAGTTCTTGCTTAAGTTTCTCCCTGGTTACATAATCCCCTATCTTTATATCAATAGCTGTGAGTATATAAGAAGCAGATATATTTTTATTCCCTACTATCTTAATATTCACAACTTTATATCCAGAGTTCCCAAACCCAAGAGAAGAAATAAATACAATTAATAGCAGTATTACTAAGAATATCAAAGTCTTTCTATGCAAATTTAAAACCTCCTTTCATAATAGAGTAAAAATGACAATATATATTTTACCATACTTTTTCAAATATAGCTACCCTTTTTAAAAGGTATATTCGTAAATTAGCTCGACTTGTATATTATTTTTTTTATCAATAGAAAAATCGACATAAAAACCTTTTCCTGGATAAAACTCAAATCCAAATAAATCGTCTACATAAGGAGTGAGTACTCTTTCATATTTTATATAAAAGTTTTTCTCTATATATTTCCCTACTTTTAATGTGAGTCTTGTCTTTATGATATTATTAGGGTAAACCTCAAAAGAAGGCTCTAGATAGAATGTATCAAGTCCTAAATATTCTCTACCTATTTCATTCATAGAATTTATAAACTTAAGACTTAAAGTTCTAAAAGCAATATTTAAAGATTCATCAGCTAAAAATTCGTTTAAATTTTTTATATCTTGATAATCTTCTATTCTTTTTCCAATCATTATTAAAGAAAAAAGTTCATTTTGAGAAAAAGGAGGTATAGATGATAGTAAAACCTTGGGCTTATGGGCAGTTCCCCTAATATTTGCAAAAATCTTTACTCCGTCTACGTTACCTTGGGCATCTATAAAAAGGAGAGGATCAAGATAATTATAGTCTACAAACTCTATTTTATCACCTGCAGTATTAAAATACCTATTACCAAAAAGAACTTTTCCAGATTCTATAATAAATTCTCCAATAAGTTTTGGTATTTTAAGACTATATGTAAGTTTAAATAAACCTCTGCCTTTAAAATTATAATGTATTCCTCCTGAAATGGTGATATTTTTTTTTAATCTTGCAAGAATATCAAAGTAGGGATTTATAAAGAGATTCTCTGTTCCACCCCCTTCTTTTATAAAAATAGTCCCATTATACAAATCTAAAGTACCCTTTAGCTTAGGGTTACCACGAAAAGACTTTACAAAAATATCAAAATCTACACTTCCTTTATAATAATAGGGTAAGAGCGAGGGGATATGAGAAGCTTTCATATGTAAAGAAGTTTTTGGATTTTCAAAAAATAGATCTACGTCTCCATCTAAGATCACTTTTCCATTACCTATTCTAATTAAAGCATTGGAAATCTTAAGTATACCTTCCCAATCGAATACTCCATTTATAGAGATAGGGTACCAATCAGGAATAATCATCAATCCATCTTTAATATTAAGTTTTATTTTATACTCTTTCAATTTTTTGAAAAATATCTTGTAGTCTCTGGGGTAAGGAAGGTTAGTATAAATAGATGAAGTATCAAAGTATAAAACTGGCTTCTCAAGAAAACAAGAAAAAGAATGCAGAAAAGAAAGAGGATCTTTAATAGTCTTTATGCCTATCTTAGGAACCCATTTTAACTTTTTTGCCGAAAAAAACTTTTGTTTACCTTTATAAAAACTTATATCATAGAAATTTAAACCTGTAAATACATGACCATCACATCTTCTGTAAGTGATAGAGATACCCATGTTTCTTTCTATAGTTTTTATAATAACATCTTCTAAAGTATCTTTTTTATTATTAGTACCATATGCACAAGTGGAAAATAATAATAAAATAAAAAAAGTCACTACAAATAAGAGTAGATGTAATTTTTTTAAAACCATGGAAGTCTTTTGCACTCCTCCTTAAGGAAAAGTCTGTAGTCTGTATGTTTACCAATTATTGCAAATGTCTTAATATACGATGCATCTAAGAGAAGTTCCTTTGCTTTATTTATAGTTTCACCTGTGTTTTCTATATCATCTACTAATAATATTCGCTTATTTTTTATGATTTCTTTAACAGGAATAGAAACTATCTTTGGTTTTTCATATATTTTTTCAGGCATCGGACCATCTTCATACAATTTTATTTCTAGAAAATCAAGAGGTAAATTAAGTTTATAAGCTAAAATAGATGCAGGTATCAATCCCCCTCTTTTTATCCCTACTACTAAGTCAAACTTTTCTTCCTTTAAAGATGGAAGTATATCTTTTAATTTTAACATAATTGAATAAAATGGCAATCTTTTAGGAGTAATTTCCTTTCTTTTATTAGCTTTTTTCTTTTGCTCCTTCCATATATAAATAGCTTCTCTTTCAT
>JALVIU010000225.1 GCA_027028665.1 Candidatus Atribacteria bacterium
GGTATTTTCCCTTGCAAGACAGTACGATCCCAATCATCCATTCCATAAATATGGAGAGTGGGCATACTGGGGATATATGTTCAGCGATATTAAAGAGGTACAAAAGATTGATGATTATACGGTAAAAATTATACTAAAAAGAAGAAATGCATCTATTATGACAAGTATGGCTATGTTTACTGTAGCTATTGTAAGCCCAGCAAATGCAGAGAAGTACAAAGAAGATGCCTTTAAACACCCTGTAGGCACAGGTCCATTTAAGTTTGTAGAATGGGTAAAAGATGATCATATTACACTTGAGGCAAACGAAAACTACTGGAGAGGAAGACCAAAACTCGATAAACTCATTTTCAAAGTCATTCCAGATCCATCTGCAAGACTTATGGCACTTGAGACAGGACAGGTACACGGAATAGAATACCCAAATCCTGCAGACTTTGGAAGAATAAAGAAGAACCCAAATCTCAAATTACTTACACAGCCAGGCATGAATGTAGGATATATGGCAATGAACACAGGATATGGATATATAGATAAAAACAAAAATGGCAGACGTGATAAGGATGAACCATGGGTAAAGACCCCAGGATATTTTGAACCTCTTACAAAGAAAAAGGTGAGACAGGCAATAAACTATGCAATAGATAAAAAAGCTATAGTAAAAGATATATATATGGGCACGGCAATTGTTGCTAAAAATGGTATGCCTCCTTTTATGTTAGGTTACAACAATGAGATTAAAGATTATGAATATAATCCAGAAAAAGCAAAGAAACTCCTTGCAGAAGCAGGATACCCAAACGGTTTTGAAGTTACACTCTACGTAATGCCAGTATCTCGTCCATACATGTTTGATCCACCAAAGATTGCAGAGGCAATCCAGGGATATCTCGGTGCAGTAGGCATAAAAGTAAAGCTTTATCAAATTGACTGGGGTACTTATCTCGATGAGACAGAAGCAGGAAAGCATCAGATGGCACTTCTTGGCTGGACAGGAGACAATGGTGATCCTGACAATTTCATGAATGTACTTTATGGTCCAAACTCTGCAACTATAGGTTCTGCAGGAAATATAGCATTTTATCGTGACAGTGCCGTGCAGTATCTATTTGACAAAGCACTTGAAACATACAATCCAAGCGATAGAGCTAAATACTACAAGGCTGCTCAAGTTATCATACATGATGATGCACCATGGGTATACCTTGCACATGCAAATCAAAACATAGTATTTAGAAAAAATGTAGAAGGTTTCGTGCTTTCTCCAACAAGCAGAAAATTCTTCTATCCTGTAGATATAAAATAGGAAATATATAAAAAGAAAAGGGGTACCTCAGGTACCCCTTTTCTTTTGGAAGGAAAGAGGAAAAGATATGAAATGGTATATTACAAAACGGCTAATCATGCTTATCCCAGTATTATTGGGCACCTCTATTATAGTATTTTCCCTTATCCATCTTACCCCAGGAGATCCTGCTCGTACCATGGCAGGAGAACATGCATCAGAAGAGACCATACAAAGGATAAGGGAAAAATATGGACTTGATAAGCCATTATATATTCAATATCTCATATGGTTAAAGGATGCTTTAAAAGGTGATCTGGGTAGATCTATAGTGTCACACGAATCTGTTACAAAGGAGATCTTTGATAGATTCCCAAATACCTTTGAGTTAACACTCGTAGCCATGTTATTTGCAGTGATTATAGGGGTATTCGCAGGGATAATCTCGGCTTCTAAACAATATTCTATATTTGATTATACTGTTATGGGAATAGCAATATTTGGTGTGTCTATGCCTATATTCTGGTTAGGTATTATGTTAATGATGATATTTGGTGTGTACCTTAGATGGTTTCCTATAGGTGGAAGGATATCTATGATGGTATCAATTCATCGTATTACAGGATTCTATATAATAGATAGTATTATTACAGGTAATACGGAGGCACTTCTAAGTACTCTGCATCACCTGATATTACCATCAATAGCATTAGGAACTATTCCCATGGCTACGATTGCAAGAGTTACAAGGTCTTCAATGCTTGAGGTCCTCCGTCAAGATTTCATAAGAACAGAAAGGGCAAAAGGACTGCCAGAAAAATTGGTTATATATAAACATGCGGTAAGAAATGCCCTTATTCCCGTAGTTACTGTTATAGGTCTTAACTTTGGCCTCCTTTTAGCAGGGGCTATCCTTACCGAAACCGTCTTCTCATGGCCAGGTATAGGAAGATATATAATAAATGCTGTGAAAATGAGAGATTATCCTGCGGTTCAAGGTTGTGTACTATTCTTTGCATTCTTATTTGTGATTGTAAACTTACTTACTGATATTTTATATATCTATATAGATCCAAGAATAAGGTATAGGTAGGGAAAATATGAACGGAAGCTATCTTATAAAAAGATTTATGAGGAATAAATCTGCAGTAGTTGGTCTTGTACTTGTGCTTTTACTTATATTTGGTGCAATATTTGCAGACAAAATTGCACCAAATAACCCTACTCCATCTCCCCCAAATCTTTCTTTAAAATTAAAGCCAGGATTCTGGAGCGATAAAGGGGTACCAGGTATGCCATTGGGAACAGACGGATTAGGTAGATGCGTGTATAGTAGAATACTATATGGTGCAAGAGTAAGCCTTGCATCAGGATTTATAGCAGTAGGTATAGCATTAGCCCTTGGTATCACCCTTGGCGTAATTGCAGGTTATTTTGGTGGATGGGTAGACTCTTTACTTATGAGAATAGTAGATGTAATGTTTGCATTTCCTGCTCTTCTTTTGGCTATAGTAATAGTTACTGTAATAGGACAGGGACTATTTAAAGCAATGGTGGCCATAGGAATAGTTTATACTCCTCAAATGGCAAGGATTATACGAAGCTCAGTGTTATATATAAAAGAAATGGAATATATAGAGATACAAAGGGCTATAGGCTCCAGTCACCTAAGGGTAATATTGAGACATATATTACCAAATAGTATTGCACCTGTAATAGTCTACGGTACACTAATGCTTGCAACTGCTATATTGGATTGTGCTGCTTTAGGCTTTTTAGGACTTGGTGCCCAACCCCCTACACCTGAATGGGGGGCAATGCTTTCTCGAAGTTATTCCTATATAGTAGGGGGGGCATGGTGGGCAGCCACTTTTCCCGGGATTGCTATTTTGCTTGCAGTAATGGGTCTAAACCTTTTAGGTGATGGACTTAGAGATATACTTGATCCGAGGTTAAAAGACTAAAATGGATGAATTGTTAAAAGTAAAAAACTTAAAAACCTATTTTTTTACACATGAAGGTACTGTAAAGGCAGTAGATGGTGTAAGTTTCAGCGTAAAAAAAGGAGAAACTCTCTCCATAGTTGGGGAATCAGGCTCTGGAAAATCAGTCACTGCACTTTCTATAATGAGGTTGGTGCCTAATCCCCCTGGAAAAATTATAGATGGAGAGATCATATTTGATGGCGTAAACCTACTTGATCTCAGTGAAAAAGATATGATAAAAATTCGTGGAAAACGTATATCTATGATATTTCAAGAACCCATGACATCTTTAGATCCTGTATTTACTGTAGGACATGAGATAATGGAGGCACTTATTCTACACCAGGGAATGGACAAAAAAACTGCCAGAGAAAGAGCTATAGAGCTATTAAGAACAGTAGGTATTCCAGATCCAGAAAAAAGAGTTGATAATTATCCTCACGAAATGTCTGGGGGAATGAGGCAAAGGGTTATGATCGCTATGGCACTTTCCTGTAATCCAGATCTCCTAATCGCAGATGAGCCTACTACTGCACTGGATGTCACGATTCAGGCACAAATATTGAGACTGATGAAAGAGTTGACAAAAAAATTCAATACAGCACTTATTCTTATCACACATGATTTAGGGGTAGTAGCAGAAACAGCAGATAATGTTATAGTAATGTATGCAGGACACATAATGGAATATGCAAATGTCATAGAACTCTTCGAAAATCCTTTACATCCTTATACTTCTGGTCTCAGTAAGGCTATCCCACGATTAGACATAGAAAGTGAGTATTTAGAGACAATAGAAGGGACTGTTCCTAATCTTGCCCATCCTCCTTCGGGATGTCCTTTTCATCCAAGATGTAAACATAAAAGAGCAGAGTGTGAAAGGGAATTACCAGAGCTTATAGAAGTAAAAGAAAATCACTGGGTGAGATGTCATTTATATAAAGAAAGAGGATAAAGATGGAAAATATTTTAGAGGTAAAAAACCTTAAAAAGTGGTTTGTCACCAATGAGACTACCTTTGGAAAAAAGGAGATAGTTAAGGCAGTAGATGGCATAACTTTTGAAATAAAGAAAAAAGAGACCCTGAGTCTTGTAGGAGAATCAGGATGTGGAAAAACTACTACAGGAAAAATAGTACTAAGGATCTTTAATCCTACATCTGGCTCTATATTCTTTGAAGGAACTAATATAACGAAATTAAACAGAAAAGAAATGATGAAGTATCGTAGAAAAATGATGATAATATATCAGGATCCATTTGGATCGTTGGATCCAAGGATGACAGTAAAAAATACCATTGCAGAGCCTATGGAGGTCCATCGGCTGGGAACGAAAAAAGAGATAGAAGAAAAGGTAGTAGAACTCATGGAAAAGGTCGGCCTTTCCCCTGATTACAAAAATAGATATCCCCATGAATTTTCAGGGGGACAGAGGCAGAGAATAGGGATTGCACGAGCACTTGCTACAAACCCTACATTTATAGTAGCAGATGAGCCTGTATCTGCACTTGATGTCTCTATCCAGGCCCAGATAATAAATCTACTTAAAGATCTCCAAAAGGAGTTTGGACTTACACTCTTATTTATATCCCATGACTTATCTGTAGTAAAACATATAAGTGATAGAGTAGCTGTAATGTACCTTGGAAAGATTGTAGAGATAGCGAGTAAAAAAGAGTTATTTAACAATCCTAAACATCCCTATACATTAGCACTTCTATCTGCTATACCTATTCCAAATCCTAAAGCAAAGAAAAACGAAATAATTTTAGAAGGAGATCTCCCAAGCCCAATAAATCCCCCTTCAGGGTGCAGATTTCATACAAGGTGTCCATATGCAAAACCTATATGCAAGAAAGAAGAACCTATTTTAAAGGATATAGGAAATGGACATAAAGTAGCGTGTCATTTATTTTAAATTATTTTTTTATCATCTGTAAATTTAATATAGGAATTTTACTAAAAATTCTTGACAGTATATGATTTTTCATGTTAATATAGTTTAAAAAACTAAAGGGGGAAAAAATGTTACCTATAGAGAGAAAAGAGCTTATTTTAAACCTATTAAGAGAGAAAAAATTGGTAAAAATAAGGGAGTTAGAAGACCTTTTAGATGTATCCTTGATGACGATCCATAGAGATATTAAGGCATTAGAAAAAGAAGGAAAAATCAAAAAATTACGTGGAGCAATAGTAGGGGTAAACCTGGAAAAAGATAGAGAATCCCTCTTTGAGGAAAGGGCTAAGTTTAACATTAACAAAAAGATGGCAATAGCAAGGGAAGCGGTAAAGCTTATAAAAAAAGGAGAGTACATACTTTTTGACGCAGGAACTACCACATTTCAAATTGCAAAAATACTTGATATACCTGTTACAGTAGTGACAAATGACCTCTATATAGGTATAGAACTTGCTAATAAAGAACATGTTGAAGCTATGCTTACAGGAGGTATGATACGAAAAATTACCCGTTCTTTAATAGGTCCAGATACAGTAGAGTTCATAAAAAAAGCACGTGCAACTCGGGCATTTATAGCAGCAAGTGGTGTAAGTGAATCCTTAGAGTTATTAAGTGGAAATCCTATAGAAGGAGACGTAAAAAGGGCATACATTAAAAGCGCACAACATCGGGTGTTAGTAATAGATAGCTCCAAGTTTGGTCATCATAACAAATACGTATTTGCACACATGGAAGAAGTGGATACAATAATTACAGATTGGGATATAGATGAAAATAGTGTAAATAATATAAAGAAATTGGGTAAAAGACTCATTATTGCTAAAAAAATTAGAAAAGAATAATGTATAAAAAGGAATAGTATATGTATAAGGGAATAGTGCTTGCTGGAACATGGATCGTTGATCATATAAAATTTATAGATTATTATCCCAAGAAAGGCTATCTCTCTTATATTCGAAGAGAAAGTATTGGGCTTGGAGGAGGCCCTCATAATGTAGGAATAAACTTAAGAAAAATTGATCCTAACCTACCTTTGTTTGCCCTGGGGAAAATAGGAGAAGACGAAGGAGGAAAAAGGATATTAGAAAAACTCTCTGAAGAACGCATAGATTTGTCATGGGTCACTAAAACCTCCTCAGTTCCTACATCTTATACGGATGTAATGACTGAAATAAAAACTGGCATGCGCACATTTTTTCATCATCAAGGGGCAAATGCTCTATTAACTATATCAGATTTCCCTATAAAAAAACTAAAAGGTAAACTCTTATATTTAGGTTACCTCATGGCACTTCCATCACTGGATAAGAAAGATCCAGAATATGGTAGCGTAGCAGCAAGACTTTTTCATTACCTAAAGGAAAATAATATAGATATTGCAGTAGATCTTGTGAGTATGGAAGATGGGGACATGAAAAAGTCTGTTTTTCCCACTCTTAAGTATGTAGATTACTTTATAATAAATGAATTAGAGGCAGAAAAGCTTACAAATATAAAAATTATAGAAAATGAAAAGTTAAATGTAAATAAAGTAATAGAAGCACTAAAATATATAAAAACTCAAGGGAAAATGAAGTATATAGTTATTCATTTTCCACAAGGAGCTATAGGAATGACAAAAGAAGGTGACGTTATAATCCAACCATCTCTTTTAATTCCTGATAAAGACATTATAAATACTCTTGGTGCAGGAGATGCATTCTTTGCAGGGGTTTTATATGGAATTATGAAAGGGATGAATCTTAAAAAATCTATGAAACTTGGAGTCGAATTAGCAGGTGCATGTCTCTTTTGGGAAACTACTACATGGGATAAAGAAATAACGTTTTCTTATTTAGAAAATTTAGGGGTTAAATACGGCTTTCGAACTTTAAAAACTTAAAGAAATTCTTTTATTTTTTTATAAATTTGAAGCGTTGCATCTGATTTATTTAATGTAAAGAAATGAAGGCCTTTTACTTTATGTTTCAAAAGATCCTGACATTGTAAAGTAGCATGTTCTATTCCTATATTTTTTGCTTCTTCCCCACTGGCTCTTTCAATTTTTCTTACTAATGTTTCAGGGATAGTAGCTCCACATAATGAGGCAAAACGCCTAATCTGTGAAAAATTTGTAATAGGCATAATACCGGGAATTATAGGGATATCTATCCCTTCTCTCCTTACAAGGTCTACATATCTATAAAAATACTCATTATCAAAAAACATTTGAGTTATAGAAAAAGAAGCACCTGCTTCTACTTTTTGTTTAAAATAATATATATCTCTTTCCATATTAGGACTTTCTATGTGAGACTCTGGATAAGAGGCCACACCTATGGAAAAATAATCTCCAAAATTATCTCTTATAAGTCTTACCAGTTCCACTGCATGATGACAACCATCTTCAGGAATCTTTACATCCTCTTGTCCAATAGGTATATCCCCCCGCAGTGCAAGGATATTTTCTATTCCCATATCTTTATATTCGGAGAGGATCTTAATGAGATCTCTCTTTGTGTGCCCAATACAGGTAAGATGAGCCATTACATTAAGATCTGTCTCTTTCTTTATCCTAAATACGATCCTTTTTGTTCTCTCACGAGTGGTACCTCCTGCCCCGTATGTTACAGAGACAAAGGTAGGTTCAAGAGGTCTTAAATTTTTGATAGTCTGAAACAAGGCTTCTTCAGAAACTATATCTTTCGGCGGAAAAAATTCAAAAGATATGCTGATTCTGTCTTCTCTTAAAATCTTTCCAATTTTCATATTTTTATTTTAACATAGAATTATCAATATGAAAAGAGCTTATCGTAAATAACCTATAAATATATATATATTTCTTAGAATTTCACTATAAAGACTTCTAAATATAGCTACAATATAAGGGAAAGAAAGATATAACATCATAAGACCAAGAAAAAGCTTTAAAGGAAAGACTACAATAAAAACATTTAGTTGAGGGGCAACTCTTGAGATTATACCCATAGCTA
This sequence comes from Candidatus Atribacteria bacterium, assembly GCA_027028665.1. Lineage (GTDB taxonomy): Bacteria > Atribacterota > JALVIU01 > JALVIU01 > JALVIU01 > JALVIU01. The sequence continues at coordinate 8,202 of JALVIU010000225.1, forward strand.
CATGAACCAAAAACATGGAAGCAAGGACAGGTGCTGCAATACGAATAGAAAGTTTAAAGAAAAATATAAACAAATCTAAAACCCTTGTTGTAATCTGGGGATGATATGTAGCACCCCCAAGAGGGATATACAAAAAACTATCTGAAATGCTTTTTATAAGTACATAATGGCCGCCAAGTCCTATAAAAATTAATACAGAAATAAGATAGATAAACTGAGATGTTACTGGTAACTGGGTCTCTGCCTGGGGATCAAATATATTGGACATTCCAAATCCTATATGAAGATCTATATATTCACCTGCAAGTTGTATACCTGCAAAGACCAGCGTAACGGAATAACCTAAAGTTATCCCCACCAAAACCTCTTTTGCTAAAAAGATGGCATAAGAAAGAGAGAGAAAGGAGACATTAATGGATGATTTTGTAATAGGAGATAGTAACAAAGATAGCCATAGAGCAAAAAAGACTCTAACCTGTGTAGGCAAAGTCTTAAAGGAAAAAATAGGGACTGTGCTTAAGAAGCCAGATATACGGGCAAAGATAAGCAAAAAAATCTGAAATTGAGAAAGTATATATTCTACATTCATCTAATTAAATTCGGAAGATTAATAAATAAAGTAGAAGTAAAATACAAAAGCCTTCCCAACATCCATGGTCCAAGTAATGCAAGTACAAGAAATACTACAATGATTTTTGGTACAAAAGAAAGTGTCATTTCATGAATCTGAGTAAGGGCTTGAAACAAACTTATAACAAGACCCACCAAAAGCCCTGCCCCTAAAAGCGGGCCTGCGAGGTAGAGAATAAGTAAGAGGGCATCTCTTCCTATTCGCATTAAAAATTCCATAGTCATTTTTTATCTCCTTATTTAAAGCTAAGTATAAGGGATCTTACTAAAAGATGCCACCCATCTACCATAACAAAAAGTAGTATTTTAAATGGCAACGAAATCATAACAGGAGGAACCATCATCATACCCATAGACATAAGCACACTTGCTGTAACAACATCTATAACCAAAAAAGGTATATATATAAGAAAACCCATTTCAAAAGCAGTCCGAAGTTCGCTTATCATAAATGCTGGTATAAGTACATAAGTAGGTACCTCATTTATATTTTTTGGTCGAGGAAGCTTGGCAACGGATACAAAAAGAGCAAGGTCCTTTTCTCTTGTTTGTCGAATCATAAAGTCTCGTATAGGTTTTTCCCCTTTCTTTATAGCCTCATTAAATGTAATCTTACCTGACATATATGGCACTATAGCATTTTGTGTAACGGCTTTACCCACAGGATACATTGTAAAAAATGTAAGAAACAAAGCAAGGCCTACAAGTATTTGATTTGAAGGCATTTGTTGGGTACCAAGTGCATGCCTTAAAAAGGATAAAACAATTATAATCCTGGTAAATGAGGTAACCATCATTAAAATAGCAGGTGCCAAGGATAGAACTGTTAATAAAAGTAGTATCTCAAGGGTGAGTGCCACGTCTCGAGGAGAAGCAGCATTACCTATACTCACAGAGACTTTAGGTATAGGTATTGTTTCTTGAGCCATAGCATAAGCTGAAAATAAAAATAAAACTAAAAAAAGAAAAAACAAAAGGAGAAATGTTCTTCTCATTTCTTTCTCCCAAAGGTTCTCTTAAGCTCCTCAGTAACAGTTTTTATTTTTACACTCCTTACACCTTCCAATTTCTCCTTAAAACCTATCTTAAAGTCCTCTTCTTTAAGTTCTGTAATAAGATTTATATTATTAGGGGTTACCCCCAGTAAAAGAAGCCTTTCCCCCACCTTTACTATATACAACATTTCTTTTGCTCTAAGGTAAGAAAAAGAGACTACCTTTATAAGATCCGATTGACCAGAACCTCCAGGATAAGAATATCTTTTTAGTATATATACAACTAAATATATCAGGGCCAATACTATAATTAAAGAGAATATCATCCTTATGCTTGTGGAAAGCATCCCTGGAGGTGGTACAGGTGTAGGTTGGGCATAATTCAAATCTACACCTGTCATAAGGCCCTTACCCTCTCTTCAGGGCTTATTATCTTGGTAATTCTTACACCAAAATTTTCATCTATAATTACTACCTCTCCCTTTGCAATAAGTTTATTGTTCACCATTATTTCTACAGGCTCACCTGCCAATTTATCAAGCTCTATGACCGAGCCTGTACCCAACTCCAAAATATCCTTTACAAGCATAGAAGTTCTACCTAACTCAACAGTAATCTCAAGGGGCACATCTAATAATAAATCTATATTATTACCTCCTGTCTGTGATGTATGAGATTGAGGAAATGGTGCAAACTCTGCTGGTCTTACATCTGGAGGAGGCCCCTGTACTTGTTGTTGATATTCAGGTTGCCCCTGAGGCACTGAAACTCCTCCATAAGATGGTGATTGTTGATAAGTAGGTTGTGCCTGAGGAGTAGAGGGTGAAGGTGCTTGTGTCTGCTGTGGCGGTACTTGAGTTTGTTGTGGTCCAGTCTGGGAATTGGGTGGTACAGGTTGAGGTGTGGGCTCTGACTGAGTTGATGATGGAGTCTGTGCCTGTGTTTCTTGTGAGTGAGATCTCTCCTCCATTCCTCCACCCAGTAAACTTTCTATCATACTTTTTGCAAAATCTACAGGTAAAACTTGACTAAATATAGTATCTACTAATTCCTCTATTTTCATTC
>JALVIU010000226.1 GCA_027028665.1 Candidatus Atribacteria bacterium
TAAGTATATTGTATTTTTTCCCAAGCTCTATAGTTTCTTCAAAAAATTCTCTGGGGGCTATTGCAGAAGTGGGATTATTAGGATAATTTATAAACAAAAGTTTTGCTTTTTTTAAGATGTCCTCTGGGATGTCTTTATAGTTAGGTAAAAAATTATTTTCTTCTTTTAGGGGCATATAGTAAGGTGATCCGCCAGAGAGGGCTATTCCAATACCATATACAGGATATCCAGGATCAGGTGCAAGCCCTATATCTCCCGGGTTTATGTAGGATGCTGAAGCATAATATAAACCTTCTTTTGATCCTATAAGTGATACGATTTCTTTTTCTGGGTCGAACCTTACTCCAAAACGCTCATTATACCAGTCAGATACTGCTTTTCTAAATTCTAATAAGCCAATAGATGTAGGATAATGAAGATTTTTAGGCTCATGTGCTGCTGTTGTGAGGGCTTCTATTACATAATCAGGGGGAGGAAGGTCTGGATCTCCCATGCCCAAGCTTATTATGTCTGCTCCTTTTTCTTTTAAAGCTTTTACTTTTTGATCAATTCTTACAAATAGATAAGGTGGTAAATTTTTGATTCTCTCTGCTTGTTCCAATCTTATCTCCTCCTTTTTTATTTCCCTTTTATTCCTAATTGTTCCATAATGACCTCGGTTTCTCCCTTTATCCATTCATAAAATCTATCAAGCTCTCCAAGAGTTATTCCTATGTATTTTAGATAAGCTGGAGTAAGAGATGTTATAATTCTATTTCCACTTTCGCCAATCTTTTTTTTCTTGACGAAATTGTTACTTACCTTAACAATCGCTAAAAGTCGCTTTTGTGTATCTGTAAATTCTTTATTTCTAAGCACAGACTTGTGATGATTTTCCAGTATATCTATGTAAACTTTTGGAAGACCCCATTGGCGTGCAAGATAGCCTCCTACTTCTGCATGATTGATCCCTATTATTTCTTCTTCTGCCTTTATAAGAGCTATATGTTTTTTCTCAGCATATTTAAGAGAATCCATAAAATCCTTATGCATATATTGTTCAAGGATTAGTTTTCCAATATCATGAATAAGTCCTCCTACAAACGCCTCTTCAGGATAGAGGTATCTAGTATTTTTTGATATAAGCCTCGCCGTTGACGCTGTGGCCACAGAATGACGCCAAAATTCTTCCCGTGAAAATTCTGATTCCGCTGTATTTAAGAAAATGTTTACTACACTGGTTCCGATTACAAGTTGTTTTAAATTGTAAAATCCAATTATAACTATTGCTTGAGAAAGGCTTGTGATTTTTTTAGAAAGACTATAATATGCAGAATTTACCATTTTTAGTATATTTGTGACCATAGACTGATCTTCTGATATTATGCGCATTACTTCTTCTACCTTGGTGTCAGGATCTTCCATGATTTTTATAAGTCTTGCTACTACTGTAGGAAGAGTGGGAAGTTTCTTTATATCGTTAAAATATTTTTTTAAATCTTTCTTATATGCCATCTTCTTTTTTTATTTCTCTTTTATATTGTATTTACTTTTAGCTAAAGCATAACAAAGTTTTTTTGCTATGTCAAGAAACTATTTATATTATTTTAATAAAAACTCTATAAAGATTGACAGTTTCCCTTTTTCTTTTTATAATAAGGAAGCTTATTTGATAAAGATTAATATAAAAGGAGTGGATAAATGGCTGAGAAGGTGCTTGTTACAGGCGGTGCAGGCTTTATAGGCTCCCATATTGTAGATAGGCTTATAGAAGACGGATTTCAGGTGGTAGTGGTTGATAATTTTTCTTCAGGAAAAGAGGAAAATTTAAACTCCTCTGCAATTGTAGAAGAGGGTGATATAAGGGAAAGAGAGTTCTTGGATAGGGTTTTTAATAGGCATAATATAGATTATATTATACATCAGGCTGCTCAAATAGATGTGAGGAAATCTGTTTCGGATCCTGTATATGATGCAAGTATCAATATAATAGGGCTTTTGAATCTATTAGAATTGGCAAGAGTGCATAAAGTAAAGAGATTTGTATTCGCATCCTCAGGAGGAGTAGTATATGGAGAACCAAAGGAATTGCCAGTATCTGAGGTCTATCCAAAAGGTCCTTTGTCTCCTTATGGAGTTTCTAAACTTTCCTCAGAGTATTATCTTTTCTATTATCATAAGACCTTTGGGCTTCCCTATGTAGCACTTAGGTATGGTAATGTATATGGTCCTCGACAGGATCCACATGGAGAGGCTGGTGTTATTGCTATATTTATAGGTAGAATTTTAGAAAATAAAGATCTTACTGTATTTGGTACAGGGGAACAAATAAGGGATTATGTGTTTGTAGGTGATGTGGCAAAGGTAAATAGAATGGCTATAAATCTTGATCTAAGAGGTGATTCTATTGATGATTTTGCCTTTAATATAGGTACGGGAGTGGGGACTTCTGTCAATGAATTGATTGCATATTTTAAAGAATTTACAGGATACTCTAAAGAGTCTATATATGCACCACCTCGTAAAGGAGAGCTCAATAAAATTATACTGAATTCGAAAAAAGCAATGGAGACATTTGGAATTTCTTGGACACCTATGTTAGCTGGATTAAAAACTACATATGAATGGTTTAAAGAAAAATATGAAAGAGAATAAGATCAATATTCTTATTATAGACGATTCAAAATTAGATTGTATGCTTCTTGCAGATATAGTGAAGAAGATGAAATTTACACCTATTATTACGCATTCTCCTGCAGAGGGTATTAAGATTATAAAAGAGAAACCTATAGATCTTGTACTTTTAGATGTGGTTATGGAAGGAATGAGTGGGTACGATTTTTTAGATAAGATATTCCCATATATAAAGAAAAAATATCTTCCTGTCATCTTTGTAACAGGTCTGGATTCTGTTGAATACCTTATAGAAGGATTAGAAAAAGGGGCGATAGACTATATTAAAAAACCTTTTGCACCTGAGGAATTAATGGCAAGAATAAGAGCTGCCCTTAGATCAAAAGGTTTATATGATGAATTGGTAATGTTAAATAAAAAATTGAAAGATATGGTTATGAAGGATAGTTTAACTGGCCTGCTTAATCATAAACATATTATTTTGAAATTAGGAGAGCAATTTCTATATAATAAGGAACATGGAACTACCTCTTTATATCTTATGGTAGATATAGATAAGTTCAAATCTATAAATGATACTTATGGCCATTTAATAGGCGATGAAGTCCTTAAAATGTTATCAAGAATTTTTACAGATAATCTAAAACACAAGGGCTATGCAGGGAGATATGGAGGGGAAGAATTTGCGTTAATTTTGAAGGATGTAAATGAGGAATCTGGTATAAAATTTGCAAAGAGGCTTATAAATAAGATTCGGAGGCTCACTATGTATAGTGGTACAGATAAAGGTATTAAATTACATATAACTGTAAGTATAGGACTTACCTTCTTCCCTGATCAATATAAAGACTTTCCTGAGGTACTAAAAACAGCCGATGAGGCCTTATATAAAGCAAAAGAATGGGGTAGAGATAGAATTGTGCTCTATAGAAATGGAGGGTTCGAAGAGGTATGAGTATTATTACTTTACTCACAGATTTTGGCTATCAAGATCCTTATGTAGGGATTATGAAAGGAGTTGTCTCTACTATAAATCCAGATGCGATCATCTTAGATATTGCACACGATGTTCCTTCTTTTAGTGTAAAACACGCTGCTTTTTCTCTTTTTTCTTACTATAAATATTATCCAAAAAATACAGTTCATCTTGTTGTTGTAGATCCAGGGGTGGGTTCTAATAGAAAAGCTATTGCAGCAAAGATTGATGGTAATTAC
>JALVIU010000227.1 GCA_027028665.1 Candidatus Atribacteria bacterium
CTACTATAGGATGTGGTAGATCCAAGTATATCTCTTTTCCTATTTCTAAATGAAATATATAGTCTGGCATATCTACCCTTTAGCTGATGTCATTTTTACAAGGAATCCCTTTATAAAATCATCAATCCCTCCATCCATTACTGCATTTACATTTGATGTCTCAAGTCCAGTCCTATGATCTTTTACCATTTGATATGGATAAAAGACATAAGACCTTATTTGACTGCCCCATGCTATCTCCTTTTTTTCACCTCTAAGCTCTTCTATCTTCTTTTTTTGCTCCTCTCTTTTTAATTCAAGAAGTTTGGCCTTTAAAATCTTCAAAGCTGTTGCCCTATTTTGAAATTGGGATCTTTCGTCCTGACAGGATACAACTATACCTGTAGGTATGTGTGTAATACGGACAGCAGAATCAGTCTTATTCACATGCTGTCCTCCTGCACCCTGTGCCCTAAAAGTATCTACCTTTAAATCCTTTTCTGGGATGTCAAGTTCTATATCCTCATTTTCCAGCATAGGGATAACATCTACAGATGCAAAGGTTGTATGTCTCCTTTTATTGGCATCAAAAGGAGAGATTCTTACAAGTCTATGAATGCCCTTTTCTGTCTTCAGGTATCCATAGGCATATGGTCCTTCAACTATTACAGTTACCCTTTTAAGACCTATAGTTTCTCCTGGTAAAACTTCTGTAATCCTTACCTTATACCCCTTTTTATCTGCCCATTTTAAGTACATACGCAAAAGCATGTTTACCCAATCATTAGACTCTGTTCCTCCTGCTCCAGAATGAATAGTTAAAATAGCGTCTTCTCTATCATAATCATCACTTAAAAGCGTCTCTATTTCTTTTTCACTTACTAATTTTTCTAATTCCTTAAGTTCCGCTTCTCCTTCCTTCAAAAGCTCTGGATCTTTTTCCTCCTGTGAAAGTTCCAGAAAGGCTTCTATATCTTCTACTTTTCTTCTACTTTTTTCTAAAAATTCTATCTCTTTCTTTAGTGTATTTAATTCTTTCAATACGCTTTCAGAATGTCCTCGATCCTGCCAAAAGCCCTCTTTCTGAGTTTCTCCTTCAAGTTCCTTTATACGTTTCCTTATCCTTCCCGGGTCAAAGATACACCTCTATTTCATCAATTTTTCTTGAAATATTTTTTATTCTTTCCCTTATTTCTGCCTCCATCTTGACCTCCTCTATTTTTATTTCTTATATTTTATTACTTCTCCCTGATTTAGGCAACCTAATAAAAGATAGAAAAAAAGAAAAAATAAGGCCAAACACAATATATAAAGGACCAACCTTTATATAAGGAGTGCTATAAAAATGTGGAAGTAGAGTTATATTAAGTATCCTTCTTCTCCCATAAAAACCTCCACCCTGAATGATCCCATATGGAGAGATAAGGGCACTTTCTCCTGTAGTATTTGCTCTTAATATGTAGACCCCTCCCTCTATCGCCTTAATTCGTGCTATCTTTAAAAGTAGTAGAGTAAGTCTTCTTGGTAAAGCCACCTCGTTTGACAAAATAATAACCATATCTACACCACTTTTTGCTACCTTCATAAACATATCGGGATAAAGTACTTCAGAACAAATAAGAATGCCTATCTTTATGTCTCCTATATTAAAAAATTTATAGCCCTTCCCTCTTATAAAATCTCTATCTGAAAATATATATCTTTTCTTCAAAAAACTCCTACTGGGTGGCCCTTCAAAAAAAGGTATAATCCTCTGTTTCCTATAAGTTTTTATAATATTACCTTTATTATTCATTACTACTGCTTGATTATACTTCCCCATGCCTCTACCTTCTCCATATGTACCAAAAACGAGATATGAATCCAACCTTCTTGGGACTTGAGCTATTAGATCTCTTATATATAAATACCGCGAAAGCCTCACAGGAATTGCAGATTCAGGCCATACAATTAAATCTGGGTGGAATACCTTTGTTTTAAGCGAATCGTTTATAAGTGCCTCCAGCTCCTTGAAAAAATCTGCCCTATAAAAATTGACTCTCTCCTGTATTATTGAAACCTTGAGCATCCTGGTTTTTCCTTTTACTCTATCCACGCTCACAAAGGGGATATAAAGCATGACAACAATTAATACAAATGATAAAAAATAATACCTTCTCTTTTCTTTATAAAAAGACAAAAAGAGAAGAAAATTTGACAGGACTATTATCATGCTTATACCGTATACACCTAATATCCTTATAATATGTATAACAAATCCCCCCACCCATATACCATAGCCTAAGATGTAGGGATCTGGTACGAATAAAGAAAAAAGATATTCAAGAAAGGTGAATAAAAAAGAAAGAAAAAATATTCCTTTTATGTCTCTTCGTAAAAAATAAGGAATCATAAAAGAAAATAGAATATAAGGAATACTGTAAATAAGTAAAATAAAAAAATAAATAAGTATAGAAAGCAAAAGAATCACAAAGGAAGGATATTGAAGGTATTGGAAGAGAGAAGTTTTAATAAGATTAAATATAGGATGTGATGCAAAGATAGCAAAAGAGAAATAGTAAACTAATCCTCCTAAAAGTGTATAGAAAAAACCTTTCTTTTCCCTTAGATACCAAAAAAGGGGTATAAAAGAAATGAATAAAAAGGGTGTAAAGTTGTATGGGGGATATACATATCCCAAAAGTATACCCCCCACTATCAGAAAAAATATACCTATCACTTAGGATCTTTTTATTTTTGTCTTTTTCTTTTTTTTCTTTTTCTTATGTTTAGGGGCTACCTCTTGTCTTTTTTCCTCTTGCGGGGGTTCAAGGGAGACCCTATATAGAATTCTAACTGTATCTTCTTTTATTGCAAATATCATGTCTTGAAACATATCAAATGCCTCTCTTGAATATTCTACAAAAGGATCTCTCTGGCCATATGCTCTATATCCTATCCCTTCCTTCAGGTGATCCATATTTAGAAGATGTTCTTTCCACTTCATGTCTACAGTTCTTAGCAAGATAAAACGCTCTAATTCTCTAAATGTCTCCTCACCTATCTCTTGTTCCTTTTTATCATATAAGGCATGATACCTTTCCTTTAGAAGCTCCTTAAGATTATCAATGGTCTGTTCCATGATCTCTTCTTTTGTAAGCTCTATCTTTGTTCCAAAGAGGTCTTCTTCTCTCTTATAAAGTGCATCCCACTCCCATTCTTCTGGGTATTTATCTTTATATGCATAAATATCTACAGAGGTATCTATAAGGTCATCTATCATATTCAATATATGATGTTTAATGTTTTTCTCTTTTAATACCTTCATCCTCTCACTATATATAACATTTCTCTGCTTTTCCATAACATTGTCATACTGTAAAAGTTGCTTTCTTATCTCAAAATTTCTTGCCTCAACTCGTTTCTGTGCTCTTTCTATAGCACGGGAGATAAGAGGATGTTCTATAGGCGTACCCTCTTCTATATTTAATTTAGCCATAATACCAGATAACATATCTCCACCAAAAAGCCTTAATAGATCATCCTCTAAGGAGAGGAAAAAGCGTGACGCCCCTGGATCCCCTTGTCTTCCACTTCTACCCCTTAACTGATTATCTATACGTCTACTCTCATGCCTCTCTGTCCCTATAACATATAAACCCCCAAGTTCAACCACACCTTCTCCAAGGACAATATCTGTACCACGCCCTGCCATATTTGTAGCAATAGTAACAGCACCTTTTTCTCCTGCCCTGGCAATAATCTGTGCTTCTTTCTCATGATATTTAGCATTTAGCACGGAATGGCGGATAGAGAGTTTTTTGAGCATTCTGCTTATCTTCTCAGAATTCTCTATAGATG
>JALVIU010000228.1 GCA_027028665.1 Candidatus Atribacteria bacterium
GGGTGGACTTGTAAATGAGGCATTACTATATAAATATTTAAAAGAAGGAAAGATAAGAGGTGCAGCACTTGATGTCTTTTCTAAAGAACCCCCTTTGGAACTACCCCTTCTTGCTCTACCCAATATTGTATATACACCTCATCTTGGTGCATCCACTACAGAGGCGCAATACAGAGCAGGTCTTAATATTGCAAAGGCTATTCTAGATATACTTAATGGAAGATTCGCACCAAACATAGTGAATATACCTCATCCTACAGAAGATATTGAGGAAATAAAAGAGTTTATAAGGCTGGCAGAAATTATGGGTAATTTATTTGTACAGATAAGCAAGATGCCAGTTGAGGAGATTACCATTGAATATATGGGAGAGCTTGCATCTTTTAATACAGTTATGGTTGGAAGATTTTTTTTAAAGGAGTTTCTTTCTCCTATTGTGCAGGATGTGGTAAACTATGTAAATTCTCCACTTATTGCAAAGCGTAGAGGTATAAATATAAGAGAGATAAAAAATCCAGAATCAAAGGATTATAAGAATCTTATTAAGATTACAGGGTTATCTGGTAATAGTTATAATACACTCGCAGGTACAGTGCTGGAAGGAGGTAAACCACATATTGTTATGATAGATGGATATCCCATAGATCTTGCTCCGTCTGCTAATATGTTAATTGTTACAAATATGGATATTCCAGGAATGATTGGAAAAGTGGGAACTATATTAGGAAATTATAATATAAATATCGCAGGATTACGGTTAGGTAGAATAGAGAGAGGTGATCTGGCCAAGATTGTTTTAAGTTTGGATGATGAGGTGCCAAGGGATGTAATACTTGAGATTATAGAGCAGGAAGGCATTATAGATGCAATTTTTGTAAAGCTTGATCACAATTATTGATCTATGTAAAGTTCCATGCCATCATATGCGGCAATCACCTCTATCCCTGTATCATCCGAGAGTTTTCTTGTAAATTCCCTAGGATTTTGAACGGCGAGAGTCGTCCCAAAATGTGTAAGAATTATCTTCTTTGGATGAATAATTTTTGTTATATTATATACATCAGCCAGGGAGAGGTGAAATATGTGAGGTTTATTCTCAGCGAGAAGTACATTTAAGATAATAATATCTCCTTTATAAGATGCAATTATTTCTTCATCAAATTTAGTATCTGTTATAAAAGATATAGTTTTTCCAGGCAAATGAAATTTGAATCCGTAGTTTTCTATTTTTCTCTCAATGTCATGATACATCTTTTTGCCTGTAGAAAATTCTACATTTTTTAGTATGTATTTTGTATTTTCCTTAAGTACTACTATATCCTCTGGATATTCCCGTAGGTATTTCAGTATTACGGGATCTGTGGAAAGTGCATCCTCTGGTGCAAATACTATCCCCTGTTTTCTCTTTCCTCCATGTGTCATCGATTCTATTATTACATTTATATCTCCTGAGTGATCAAGATGCTTATGAGAGAGGATTATGCCATCGAGCTTTTCAAGGGCAATGCCCCTTCTTCTTGCCCATACAAGTGCCCCAGGTCCTGGATCAAGATATATCCTTGTATCTTGAATATTCATCCATATCCCAGCTGTCGCTCTTAGCTGGGTAATCATGGTAAATCGTGCCCCACCTGTCCCAAGAAATACAATTTTATCTCTTCCATTTTCAGCTATTTTCTTAATCCTTGGCATATTTTTATTATATCATAAAAATTTTTTTGAAAACTATTGACATTCTACCTACTGGTAGGTAAAATATAAATAAGAGGTGATATGAGGTGAAAAACACTAAAAGAGCCATTATAGAAGTAGCCCAAAAGTTTTTTTCGCAAAAGAGTTATCACAAAGTCTCCATGGATGAACTTGCAAAAGCGCTTAATCTAAAAAAACCCACACTTTATTATTATTTTAAAGGAAAAAAGGAGCTTTTTTTCTCTATCTGGAAAGAAAGCTTTGAAAGTCTTGAAACCTATATATATACGCGAGTAAATGCCAAAATATCACCTGATGAAAAATTAAAAGAGTTTATAAAAGCACATCTTGAGTTTGTAGAGGAGCATAGAGAGTTATTTTTGATCTTATATAGAGAAAGATTTGATTTCTTAAATTTAGGTGAACTTAAAGAGAGTCTGAGTTTTAATTTAGGAGAGGATTATGCAAGGTTTGTGAGAAAATTTAAGGAGGTGATAGAAGAGGGGCAGAAAATAGGTTTATTTGTTAATGTAGGTGATCCCCTAGACATCGCATATTATATATTAGGAATAATTTATATTACTGCATGGAGATGGCTGGCAGGAGAGATAGATGATCTTTCTTCTCAGTGTTCTTCTATTGTAAGTATATTTGAGGATGGCCTTTTTTTAAAAAAGAAGGGAGGTGAATTTTGATGGTACGAAAAGAAAGTTTAATTGATAAGGGAACAAGAGTTGCTTTGCAGAAGGTTATACAGGGAATTGCAAATAGATCAGAAAAACAGCTATTTACAATACTTACACTCTTAAGTAAAATTGCGCCTGATAAAGACTATAAACAGATACTTGAAAATATTGCAAAGGGCTTTCAAGAAGGAAACACTTCATTTTATAAAACTATCCTCAGGATGCTAAAAACAGCACATCCTGAAGTAGTAAAGAAGATTATAAATAATCTGGTTTTAAATGAGATGTTCTTTGGAAACAGGTGGAGGACACAGTGGAAAAAAGATAATAATCTTCATCCTCCTGTATTTTTAGTGATAAGTCCTACTTATGCCTGCAACCTAAACTGTAAAGGTTGTTATGCAGGTTTATATGGAAATAGATATCGTCTGGAATATGAACTTGTTCAGAGAATTATAAGAGAAGCCAATGAGATGGGCATTTATTTCTTTACTATATCTGGAGGAGAGCCATTTTTTTGGAAAGACCTCTTCAGGATGCTTGAAGAGTTCAATGACTCATACTTTTTAATTTATACTAATGGAACCCTTATAAATAAAGATGTTGCTGCAAGACTTGCAAATCTTGGAAATGCAACGCCTGCTATCTCTGTCGAAGGATATGAAGAAGAGACAGATTATAGAAGGGGAAAAGGGGTCTTTAAAAAGGTTATGGAGGCAATGGATAATTTAAGAGAGGCAGGGGTAATATTTGGTGCATCTATAACTCATACCTCTGTAAACCATGAGATTATTACAAGTGATGCCTTCTGGGATATGCTTATAGATAAAGGTGTTTCCTATTCATGGATATTCCAGTTGGTACCTGTAGGAAAGGACGCAAATGATATAAATTATATGCCTACACCTCAACAGAGATTGGAAAGATATGAAGCTATTACCCGTATAAGAAATACAAAGCCGATTATGATTGCGGATTTCTGGAATGATGGTGCATATGTAAATGGATGTCTTGCAGGTGGTGCGAAGTACTTGCATATAGATGCAAAAGGTTATGTGGAGCCCTGTGTATTTGCACACTTTGCTGTAGATAACATAAGAGAGAAAAGTTTAAGAGAGGTAATCCAAGCCCCATTCTTTAAAGCTATAAGAAAGATAAATCCATATTCAAAGAATCTTCTTGCTCCATGTATGATTATAGATCATCCAGCTATCCTTCGTTCTTTTGTAAATAAATATGGGGCAGTACCTACACATGATGGAGCAGAGACTATACTCACCACTATAAAGGACGAAGTAGATAGGAGAGCAAGAGAATGGGAAAACCTTTCAAGGCCTGTTTGGGAGAGAGATTTTGGGTCAAAGGGATATAAAGCTACATTTGGAGTATATTGTGTAGAAAAGGGTCCAATTTTGCCTGAGAAAGATGTTAAAAAGACGGGAGAAAAAGAACAAAAATCAGCTGCAAGTTAGGTTGTATATATTTTGAAAGAGGTATCTCGAAAGAGATGCCTCTTTTTTTATATACTCTATTTTCAAATTTGATTTTTTATGCTATTATAAATTAATGGAAACCAAATATGAGGTGGGTTGAATGTTGATTTTATTGAAAATAATTTTATTTTTAGGATATCTCTTATTGACAAGTATATTGTTATTTATTGGTGCACTTGGTATTTGGGCAAAAAACTTCAAGTTAGGTCTTCCCATACTAGGGTTTGGAATTATATCTGGATATGGTGTTTATGTAACATATATGTGGTATACACAGCCACTTTTATTCGTAACTATATTTTTTATGGTGGTTGCTGCCTTATTCCTCTTCTATATAATGGAGCCAAATTTAACTTTTAAGGAACGTTTTTTATCCCCTGAACAACTTTTAAAAGAAGGCAAAAAGAAAAAAGCCGCATATAAGTACCAAAAAATAGGAAAATATGAAGAAGCAGCAAAACTTTATGAGGAAATGGATATGCCAGAGAGTGCAATGTGGGCATATGAAGAGGTAAGAAATTGGGATAAAGTGGCATCACTTGCAGAGTTTATAGGTAAAAGAGAAGAAGATGGGGACTATTATATTCGAAAGGCGAGAGAGATATACAAGGATAAGCTTTCAAATTATAGAAAGGCGGCAGAGCTTACCGAGATAATTGCCAGAGATGAGGGATGGTACTGGAGAGAAGCAGCTGAGCTTTACGAGAAAGTAGGTGATATTGAAAAGGCCAGGAAGTGTTTGGAGGCATCTTTAGAGTATTACAAGGAAGAGGCAAAGGAAGATGGAGTTTTCTATGATGATGTGGCAGAGGATTATAAGAGATTAGGGGATAAAGAGAAGGCAAAAGAGGCATACATAGAATATATAGAATACTGTAAGGAACAATCTGAAGAGGATAAAGGATGGCTAAGGCATGTAGCAGAGGGTTATTATAGTTTATATAAACTTACAGGTGATGATAGTTATCTAAAAGAAGGTGATAAGTATCTGGAAAGGTATAAGGTAGAGTATGTAGATGAAAATATAAAGGATGAGGAGTATAAAAAGGAACTTATTGCAGAGATAGAATCTTACAAAAAATAAAAAGGGGTGAAAAAGATGATCGCAAAGGTTTCATTAAATGATATGCTTTTTTATGGTTTTCATGGCTCTATGGAGGTAGAAAGAGAACTTGGTCAAAAGTTTCTTGTGGATATAGTACTTACCTTTAATGTAAAAGATGCAGTAGAAAGTGATTCACCTAATAAAACCATAAGCTCATATGCGATATATCAACTTACAAGAGAAATTGTTACAGAGAGAAAGTTTTCTCTTATTGAGACCCTTGCATACAATATAGGAAAGGCTTTTATCGAAAAATATCCAGAACTTTTACAGATTTTGATAAGAATAAAGAGACCAAATCTTTATCTAAGTGGTATAGTAGGTAGTGCAGAAGTCGAAATGGAACTTGGAAGAGAGGACATCGAGGGATAAACTATGAAGGTTATACTTCCTGTTGCAGGAAAGGGTACCAGACTCAGACCTCACACCCATACAAAGCCAAAATCCCTTGTACAAGTTGCAGGTAAAGCGGTTATCGATTATATCCTTGAAGAGCTTTCCATATTGAAGGATGTAGATAAATATATATTTATTGTAGATGAAAATGGTAGTGAGGTAAAAAAGTATATAGAAGATAGATATCCATCTCTTAATACAGTTTTTATTCCCCAAAAACAGAGATTAGGGCCTGCCCATGCTGTTTATCTTGCAAAAGATGAGGTTAATGAAGGTGAAGATATCTTTATTGTCTTTAATGATACCATATTTATTACGGACCTTTATGTAATATATACACTTAAAAGCAGATATGATGGTCTTATATTTTCAAAAGAAGTAGAAGATTATAAACGTTTTGGTGTAAATGTAGTAAAGGACAACTATATAGTAGATATGATAGAAAAGCCAGATAAACCCATATCTAAGCTCGCTCAAGTGGGACTATACTATCTAAAAGACGGAAAAACTCTGATGTCATATATTGATAAGGCTATAAGGGAAGATAAAAAAGTAAAAGGAGAGTTTTATTTACCTCCTGTATTTAAAATGATGATAGAGGATGGTTTCAAGTTTGGAGCACCAGAGATAGATGTATGGCTCGATTGTGGCAAACCAGAGACATTACTTGAGACAAATAGGTATCTTCTAAAGAAAAACAATAAAATATTTGGAGAGCTTGAAAATGTGGCTATAATTTCTCCTGTGTATATAGGAAAGGGCTCTATAATAAGAAATACAGTGATAGGACCCAATGTCTCTGTGGCTGAAGAGTGTACAATAGAGCGTGCGATACTTGAAGATTGCATTATAAATAGAGGTTCTCATATAAAGGATATAGTAATTACTCATTCCCTCGTTGGAGAAAATGTATATGTATCAGGTAAGGGAGAGAGGTTAAATATCGGCGATGATTCTGTATTAGAAATTACTTGATGGTGGTTACTACGCGGATACTTGGTATATCTGATAAGGTAGAAAAAATTTTATATGATAATTTCAATAAAGAGTTTTTTGAGGGCATAGACCTCATTATTTCATGTGGGGATTTAAGGCCTGATTTTCTTTCTTTTTTGGTAGATGCTACAAACCTTCCTCTCTTTTATGTAAAGGGGAATCATGATCTTATCTACAAGAAAAAACCCCCCCTTGGATGTGATTCTATAGATGGAAAGATAGTAGAGTTTAGAGGTATAACCTTTTTGGGCATAGGGGGCTCCATCTGGTATAATGGTAAGGGAATCCAATATACAGAGAAACAGATGAGAGCTCGGATAAGAAAGATTTTAAGACCTTTCTTTATAAAGAGGAGAGTAGATAAAGTAGATGTAATAGTTACACACTCTCCCCCCTTTGGAATACATGATGATACAGATAGGGCTCATATAGGTTTTAAAGTTTTTATAGATCTTATACGAGAACTAAGACCTAAGTATTTGTTACACGGTCATGTGCAGCCCAGATCTTATGGAGATAGAGTTACAAATTTTGAGGGTACAAAGATTGTAAATGTATTTGGACATTATAGGATAGATATATGAGACGGAAAAATCGATTAGAAAGCTTTGAAGATGCAGCGAAGAAAGAAAAAGCCATAACAAGTATATATTTAGGTCTTAAAGATGTAGAGCTTGATAAAATTGTAGGAAGTCTGGGTAGATATCAAGATTTCCTGGAAAATTTTGTACCCCTTTCTCCTGTAGTTAAAGATAAGGTAGAGAGAATGAAAAAGCTTATGATTGAAGAGGATTTACCCCCTGTGGAACTTTATGTAATAAAGGATAGATATTATGTAGTAGATGGTAATCATAGAGTAGCAGCGGCTAAGGCTCTGGGTTTTAAAACTATACCTGCATATGTAACAGAATATCTACCACCTGCTGATAGAGAAGAGCATATATTGCTTTATGAGAGGTCCATGTTTGAAAAGACAACAGGGCTGGATATAAAAATTACAGAACCCGGGAAATATAAGATCTTGCTAAATCAAATAGAGGAACATAAAAGGGCATTAGCTAAGGAATTAAAGTTTGAACCTACATTGAGAGAAGCAGCCCTTTCATGGTATTATAAGGTATATTTACCCATTGTTAAGATTATTCGAAAAATTGGTATACTTAATAAATTTCCTGGTAGAACAGAAGGAGATTTATTTATTTATATATGTAACCATAAATGGTTTGAAAGTGAGAAAGAGGGGAGAGATATAGGATTCGAAAGAGCAATAGAGAGCTTTCTAAGATTGAACAATTATGAAGTAGGTATAAAATATAGAAATAAATTTATAAATTTCTTATATAGGTTTAAAGATATATTGGGTTTAAAATCACTTAATTTATAAAGAATTACCGGGGCGTAGCGCAGTTTGGCAGCGCGCTTGGTTCGGGACCAAGAGGTCGGAGGTTCAAGTCCTCTCGCCCCGATACTGAATATAGAGTCCAGGGGTGCTTACATCTTGTAGGCTGAGAGATACCCTTTGAACCTGATCTGGGTAATGCCAGCGTAGGGAGGGAGCTCAAGGCTTATACCCCTGTTTTTTGCAGGGGAATTTTTTTGGCACCCTCAAAATAAAAAAGGAGGTGCTGAAATGTCTAAGTTTTTTAAGTTTTTAGGTTTTGTATTTGTTTTTATCTTCCTGGCAAGTGGGGCCTGGGGTCTTACCATCTATTCCTATGATAGCTTTGTATCTTATGGTCTTTCAAAAAAGGTAATCCCACTATTTGAAAAAATGACAGGGGAGAAGGTGATTGTACGGACATACGGAGATGCAGGTGCAGTACTTTCTCGTCTTATACTGGAGAAGAAAAGACCAAAGGCAGATCTTGTGATAGGGATAGATCAGAACCTTTTACCTCGCGCCCTAAAGAGTGGTGTACTTTCCCCATATAAGCCAGAGAATATCACTAATATCCATAATAAAGGGCTTATTTTTGATCCTACATATCATGTAATCCCTTATGATTATGGGGCAATTGCTATTGTTTATGATAAGGAAAAGCTTAAGAATCCACCTGAGAGTTTTGAGGAGCTTTTGGATAAAAAATATAAGGGTTCTCTTATACTTGAAGATCCAAGGACCTCCAGTACAGGACTTGCCTTTTTGTATTGGACTATTGCAGTATACGGAAATGATTTTACCAAATACTGGAAGAGCCTCCTTCCCAATATACTTACTATTACTTCAGGGTGGGATGAGGCATTTGAGCTTTTTTCAAATGGTGAGGCCCCTATGATGGTAAGTTATGCGACAGATCCTGCATATAGCTATGAAAACTATAAAAGCACAAGATATGGGGCTCTTATATTCAAAGAGGGGGGCTATATCCAGATAGAAGGGGCAGGTATAGTAAAGGGGACAAAAGATAGAAAGATGGCAGAAAGATTTATAGAATTTATGCTAACCTCTGAATTCCAGAAAGAGATACCCCTTACTCAGTGGATGTTTCCTGTGGTGGATGTAGGCTTACCAGAGTGTTTTAAGTATGCTGCAAAGATAGATAAGATACTCTCTCTTCCACCAGATAGGATTTCTAAAAATCAAGATAAATGGATTCGCAAGTGGGAAGAAATTGTTGTATCTAAATAGAAAATGGGGATTGGCATCTTTTTGGATGCCAATCCTTTTTTTTCTTATATTTTTTTACTTTCCTGTAATATTTTTTCTTGGGGAAAATTTCTCTTTTTCAGGGTTATTTTCTTTCTTGACAGATACCCTTTATATAAAGATATTTTCTTTTACCTTTAAAGAGGCCTTTTTATCTGCCTTTTTGACAACACTTTTGGCCCTTCCCGGTGCCTATCTTGTAGCACGGACACATTTTAGAGGTAGATCTATTTTTCTCTCTCTGTCACTTATTGCATTTGTCATGCCTGGTATAAGTGTGGCATTAGGTTTTGTGCTTTTGTTCGGGAGAAGGGGCTTATTTTTTTCTATGTTTGGAGTAAATATTCCTATTCTATATACATTTTGGGCGATAATCCTTGCACATATTTTTTACAATTTTGCACTTTCGGTAAGGATCATAGGGAGTCAGTGGGAGAAGCTTTCTATAAATTATGAAGAAGAGGCAAAGATACAGGGAGCCAATGCGCTTCAGGTATTTTATTTTGTAGATCTTCCGTATCTTTTTCCATCTATACTTTCTTCTTTCTTTATAATATTTATCTATTCTTTTATGAGTTTTGCGATAGTCCTTGTACTGGGAGGGGTAAGATATGTGACCCTTGAGGTAGAGATATATATGTATCTTACAAAACTTATAAATTTTGGAGAAGCTGCCAAACTTGTATGGATCCAGTTTATTGTACTTTTGATCTTTGCCTATCTCTTACTTATTACAAAAAGGGGTATTACTTTTGAATACGAAAATGATGAGGTGATAAGAAAGGGATTTCCCATATGGGGATATATCTACCTTATAATTGTAGCTTTTATAGTATTTGTCCCTATGGGGGCTATGCTTTTAGGAGGGTTTTGGGATTTTATCCATCATAGGATTACCCTTTTATGGTTTAGAAATATTTTTTCTCAAGGATTTAGTCCATTTGTAGGAACAACACTTCTCCTTCCCATCGGGAATACCTTTAGATATGGAATATATACAGTGCTTTTGACTATCATTCTTGTTGTCCTGGGAAGTTTTTATATAATCTATAGAGGAAGATATAAAAATCTCTTTTCACTTATCTTTATATCTTCTCTATTTATCTCTCCTATTACCCTTGCATTTTCCTATATATTTCTTGGAAATTGGATCTTTATTCCATCACGGATACTCATAGTATTAGCCCATAGCATGATAGCACTTCCTGTGGCTATGCAAATATTTTTTGGGGCAAGAGAGTCAGTACCTTTATCACTGAGAGAGGCTGCCTTTATAGATGGTGCAGGGATCTTAAAAACCTTTATATTTGTAGAGCTTCCTATGCTTATACCCGCTCTTATCTCTACAATTACTATCACATTTGCTATATCGATAGGGGAAGTAGGTGCTACTCTTCTCTTGTATGAGGCACCTGAGAATATGACTATCTCTGTGGCAATGGTTAGACTTCTAAGTGCAAGAAGACTTGGGGAAACTCAGGCCTATTCTACTTTACTCTTTATTATTGCATTTTTATTATTTGTAATTACTGATATCTTTCTGAGAAAAACAAATAGATGAGATAATCCTTAACTATATAAACCCAATAACAGGGAAGCCCCCTTGGGGGCTTCCCTGTTATTACAAAAAGAAGGAGGGGTTTAAAGCTTCTTATGGCATAACCACCAATCGAAGCAGTCATATTCCTTTGGTCTTTTCTCTGCCTCCTCTA
>JALVIU010000229.1 GCA_027028665.1 Candidatus Atribacteria bacterium
ATAATAGCAGAGAGACCTCCCGCCTGATCTATATCCTGTACATGATATGGTCCTGCAGGTGCCATATCGCAGAGGTGTGGAGTAGAATCAGAGATTTTATTAAAATCATCTATTGTAAGCTCTATACCAGCCTCATGTGCAATAGCAGGCAGATGAAGTGCAGTATTTGTAGAGCCACCAAGTGCCATATCTACCCTCAATGCATTCTCAAATGCCTCTTTTGTTGCAATATCCCGTGGTTTAAGATCCATTTTGAGAAGTTCCATTATCTTCATACCTGCATATTTTGCAAGCCTTACTCTTCTTGCATCAATTGCAGGAATAGAACCATTACCTGGGAGTCCAAGGCCCAATGCCTCCACCATAGCATTCATAGTATTTGCAGTAAACATACCTGAACAAGAACCTGCGCCAGGACATGCAAGGTTCTCAATATTTTTAAGTTCCTTTTCATCTATAAGACCTGCTTTAAACTGGCCTATAGCTTCAAATACACTCCCTACATCTAAAGCCCTGCCTTTATACGCACCTGCCAGCATGGGCCCTCCACTTATAAATATAGTGGGAATATTTATCCTCATTGCTGCCATAAGCATACCTGGCACAATCTTATCACAGTTTGGTATGAGGACCAATGCATCAAATTGATAGGCTTGGACCATAATCTCAATAGAATCTGCTATAGCCTCTCTGGATGGAAGGGAATACTTCATCCCCTGATGTCCCATCACAATTCCATCACACATTCCTATAGTAGGAAATTCCATAGGGGTCCCCCCTGCCATCCTTACACCAGATTTCACTGCAGTAGCGATAGTATCAAGATGTATATGACCAGGTATTACTTCATTAGCAGAATTGGCTATGCCTATAATAGGTCTTTCCAATTCTTCATCAGTATAACCCATAGCTTTATATAAAGAACGATGTGGTGCCCTTTCAATACCTTTCTTAGTTATATCACTTCTCATTTTAAACCTCCTAAAATTGTAATATATAAACAAAACCCCCGTCCTATAAGGACGGGGGTCCCGTGGTACCACCTTACTTTGGCAGCCTTCTGGCCACCCTCAACTTAAAAATCTATATTCAATTGTTATCGCATGGAGTTTGAGGTTCGAAAATTCCCTTTACCGATTCGCACCAACCATCGGCTCTCTGAAAAAGAAGATATTTCCTACTAAACTCCTATTATTTGTAAAACTGCAATAATATTACACTAAAAAAGAGTGGTTGTCAAGATTATGTAGATATTTTTTTAAGCTTCTCTATCTCTTCCTCTACCTCTTTTGCCCCCTCTTCATAAAATTTCTCCTCTTCTGGGGCAAGTTCTTTTAAAAGCCTTAAAAACTCCCCTGCATGTACAAGCTCCTCATCTGCTATATCTTTTAATACCTCTATAGCAAGTTCATCATCAATGGATTCTGCAAGTTGTGTATAAAGCTGTACTGCCTCATACTCTGCAGCAATCATAAAACGAATAGCACGAATAAGCTCTTCCTTTGTAAGTTTTCTACCCTCTTTTAATACAGAAAACGGGTTTCCAAACTCAGGCATTTTTCATCCCCCTTTCTTCCTTATCTATCTGTTCCTGTTTATGTAAAATTTCTTTCTGTTTCTTAATTGCCTCTATATGTTTTTCATCTCCTTCTTTGCCCTTTCTCCTTTTCTCCAAATCCAAAAGTATACCTCTATTTCCATATACCACCACCGTATCTCCTGGGTATATATGATTATCCCCTCGAGGTGCTCCTATGTATGTACCATCTTTCCTCCTTATCCCCAGAACAAGGATCCCTTCCTCAGGAAGTTCAAGTTCTCTCAGGCTCTTTCCAGACACCCAATCATCTTCTCCTATATCTATCTCCATGATTGTGTAATCTCCAGAGAGATGTAAAAGAGCATAGTAATCCTTTACTTCAAGATGGGCCCATTTTCTCAGAATCCACTTTATAAGTTTTGTGAGATACTTATCAACCCATCTACTTTTGGAAAGGAGAATAAGAATGATAAAGCCAGTAGAAAGCCAAATTACCCTTGCCCAAGCATCTTCTGCATTTTCTGTACTTACAAAGGAAAGGGTAAGAGACGAAACAGCTGTAACGATGCCTATACTTCTTAGGGTCATCAAGGTGATAATTATTCTCCTCCTTGCAGGATGATTCACTACACTCTCTGATTCCTTTGTAGTAAAACCAGTCCCTGTAAATGCAGATTGAGCTTGAAACCGTGCAGTATCTCGAGAAAGACCTGTAAGCGTAAGGGCAATAGTTGCAAACCTTACTATAAGAATAGAAAATGTGGCAACAGCTAAAAGAGAAATAATTGCAATCATATATCCTCTCTCCTTATAAAATTGATTAACTTTCTATTTATTTTTTTTATCAATATCTGCCTTCTATTATAAGTCTTATATAAATATTTGGCAACTTTTTTTCTTGTATATATCCAAAATAATTCCCTTTTTAAAAAAGATATATCCTTTTTATTTGGTAAAATATACCTCATATTTAAATCTTGAAGAAAAGAAATCAATTTCGGGTCGTAAGATATACCTATAAAAGGAGTAAATGTAATATGTGAAAAGATCAAGCCATGGAGCCTGTAGCTTATAACCCAAGATGATCTTTTTATAGTATTCAATATACATTCAATACTGCAAGGGGCCAAATAGAGTTTTGCATCTCTCTGTAGATTATCAAAAATAAACTTTGCAATGGGGAGATCTATATTGTAATGCATAGGTATAATTATTATATTTATATTAAAAGCATCCTTTATTTCTCCTAACATTTTAATAAGTGCACCTATATCACCAACTCTTCGGGGAAATACCAATAAATTCTTCTCTCTTTTCAGATTATCCCTGGATATCTTTCGTCCATACACCACATCTGGCATAGCAAAAATCTTTTTATCCATTCCTGGTAAAAGCATAAATGCGAATCCTATAGAATAGGTATCTCTTACAAATACGATATCTGAACATTTAAGCACTAATTGAAAAAGATTTAGAAGAAAAGGTCTTCTTACAGGACCAAAACTTTGTCCATAGATAATTACTTTTTTATTAAGAAAGGATGAGATTACTACAATGAGAAAATAATAAATAAAGGAGAGAAAACTGGTACTATCCTGGAAAAGTCCTCCTCCTCCAGATATTAAACCTAGGGAATTAATTATATACCAGAGAAATGAGATGGGATTGTATCTGGGGATATATATCACCCCATCTCTGATAAAAGTCTTTTTGGTATTATAAAGAACTATAGGGGTGAGATGACCGTTTTTTAAAGTCTCAATAATCTCTTTTAAAATTGCCTCATCTCCTGGATTAGAAAAGCCATAATATCCAGAGATAACGATACTATTTTTCATTAGCTCATCAGTAAATAATTCTTCTGTATTTCTTATAAAGTAAATATCCTATATAAAAGATAGCTATATATAAAAGACCCATAAATATACCCAACCAAATGCCATTAAAGGTCCTAAGAAGGGCTATATGAAGTGGTGT
Source organism: Candidatus Atribacteria bacterium (assembly GCA_027028665.1). Lineage (GTDB taxonomy): Bacteria > Atribacterota > JALVIU01 > JALVIU01 > JALVIU01 > JALVIU01. The sequence goes on from JALVIU010000229.1 coordinate 3,518, forward strand.
ATGTATATGGCAAAAAGAATTTACAAGTGTGGTCTGGCCTATTACCCCTATACCTACAAACGCAATCTTATATGTCCTTATCCTCAAATAACCCCAGAAAATTGTTAGCATAAGCAACGGATGACCTATGAAAAATTCCTTTGTACGAGGTCTTGCAATAAGTGTATGCTCCAGAAAGATACGTACCTTTTCTTCAAATCCTGGGATACTCATAATGGAAAAGTTTCCTGATCTCAGTATAAAAAGTATGCCTATCATCCCTAATATAC
>JALVIU010000230.1 GCA_027028665.1 Candidatus Atribacteria bacterium
TACAGGACTTACTCCAGGATATCATACCCTTGTATTTACCAAAGAAGGTTACAAGACAAGGACAGAATCCATTGAGATAGTTGCAGGCCAGGATAAAGAGTATAAAGTAGAGATGGAAAATACCACTACTACCAGACAACTCTCTGTAGTGCAGGATGCATATATTTATCCAACAAATGGTGGAGATGGGGTAGGTGGAAGTATAGGTTTTGGCGCTATTATGGCTGGAATTGAAGCAGAGATGCTCTTCCAATTCGATATATCATCAATTCCTTCTGATGCAAAGGTAATATCTGCCAAACTCAAACTTTACAAGACCTCTACTAATCCTATTACAGGTTATCCAATACCATATGCCGTATATCCTATAATAAATAGTGAAGACTGGGATGAATCAGTGGTAACCTGGATGGTAAGAAAGGGAGGTTTTCCATGGTTTACACCAGGCGGTAGTTTTGATGATACCTATGAGATAAGTACAGGTAGTTTCCCACTGGGTTCTATGTTGCAATGGGAAGAAGTTGATGTTGCTAAGGCCTTTGAATACTGGAAGACACACGATAACAATGGTATCCTTATAAAAACCACACAATCTACCCTTGCCGTAATAAATTTTGTTTCAAAGGATAATAACGGTGTCCCAGAATATTACCCATATGTGGAGATAACTTATTATATTCCTTAAAGTATATACAGGGAAATAAGGGGGCCTTTAAGGCCCCTTTATTTATTTTAAGAGATATCTTCATAAAATATCTTTATAAAAAGAGGAGGGGGGTTAAAGTGAAAAGATTTACTATTTTGGGTATTTTAACTATCTTTGTGGTATTACTTATTATAAGTGGTTGCATAGGAGAAGTAACACCATCTACTACATCAACACCTACTATTACCCCTCTGACCTCTACAGCTCCATCAGCTACAGGTAGTGTGCATGGTATAGTAACAGAAAAGGGTACAGGTAAACCACTATCTGATGTAATGATTACAGGAGATATTGGATATGCTGTTACTACAGGTTCAGATGGCTCATACAGGATTACAGGCCTTGCCCCAGGATATAATGCCTTTGAATTTACTAAAGAGGGTTATATAGGAATAATAAAATCTGTTGAGATAGTTGCAGGCCAGGATAAAGAGTGTAATGTAAAGATGGTAAATAGTACTGCTACCCAGAAACTCCTTGTGATACAGGATGCATATATTTCTCAAGGAGGTAGTAATGGATCAGCTTCTTTTTTGGGAATAGGAGACTATCTGACAAGTTTTGATACAAGGATGCTTTTTCAATTTGATATATCATCAATTCCTCTTGATGTAAAGGTAATATCTGCTAAACTTAAACTTGGTAGGTTTGACACCAACCCTTTTTCAGGTGATCCGATACCATATGTCGTATATCCTATAAAGAACGGTGAGGACTGGAATGAATCAGCAGTGACCTGGAATTTGAGAAAATCAAGTGTATTTTGGTCTACACCAGGTGGTAGTTTTGATGAGACCTATGAGATAAGTATGGGTAACTTTCCATTAGGTTCTACCTCACAATGGGAAAAGGTTGATGTTGCTAAGGCCTTTGAATACTGGAAGACACACGATAACAATGGTATCATGGTAAAAACAACACATTCCACTACTGCATGGGTAATGTTTATCTCGAAGGATAGTCTTTCTACGGAGAGTCACCCATATGTCGAGGTAACCTATTATATTCCTTAGTGTGAACAAATAAAGAGATTTTAAAGGGTTCTTTTATTTATTTTAGAAAGATGTTCAATAAAAAGGGAGGGATTTAAGATGAAAAGATTTACTATTTTGGGTATTTTAATTATTTTTGTAGCATTACTTGCCATAGGTGGCTGTGTGGGAGGTGTGACACCACCTACAACACCAACTCCTACCCCTGCACCAAGTACAGGAAGTGTACATGGTATAGTACAGGAAAAGGGTACAGGCACACCACTATCTGGTGTATCCATTACAGTAGATGGAGGATCTGCTATTACCTCAGGTTCAGATGGTTCATACAGGGTTACAGGACTTACTCCAGGATATCATACCCTTGTATTTACCAAAGAAGGTTACAAGACAAGGACAGAATCCATTGAGATAGTTGCAGGCCAGGATAAAGAGTATAAAGTAGAGATGGAAAATACCACTGCCACTATTCAAATTGAGATATCCCAGGATGCGTATATCTCTGAAAGTGGTAGCAACGGAACAAGCCCTACCATAGCTATAGGTGCATATGTATCAGGGGCAGATACAAGGATGCTTTTTCAGTTTACTCATACCTCAATTCCAGCAGATGCAAAGGTAATATCTGCCAAACTTAAACTCTATAAGAGATTAACCCTACCTATTTCAGGTTATCCAATACCATATGCTGTATATCCTATAATAAATAGTGAGGACTGGGATGAGTCAGTAGTAACCTGGCTGTGGAGGAAAACAGGTTTTCCATGGTTTACACCAGGCGGTAGTTTTGATGATACCTATGAGATAAGTACAGGTAGTTTCCCACTGGGTTCTATCTTGCAATGGGAAGAGGTTGATGTTGCCAAAGCCTTTGAATACTGGAAGACACACGATAACAATGGTATCATGGTAAAAACAACACAATCTACTTCTGCATATGTGGCTTTTTATTCTAAGGAGTATAAGGTAGATACACAGCTTCAGCCATATGTGGAGGTAACCTACTACATTCCTTAGGGGGGGATTTCATTGAAGAAGATTTTTATTTTTAATTTAATGATTATTATCTTTGTAGCCTCACTTATATTAGGTGGCTGTGTGGGGGGTATAACACCATCCCCAACTCCATCTTCTTCTACAGGTGGAGTGTATGGTATAGTGACAGAAAAGGGTACAGGTACACCACTATCTGGTGTATCCATATCTGTAGATGGTACACCAAATACCACTACAGCATCAGATGGTTCATACAGTATTACAGGGCTTACACCAGGATTTCATACACTAAAGTTTGAAAAAGTAGGATATAAGACAGAAACTGCCAATGTAAATATAGTAGCAGGCACAAATACCCCCCAGGCAGCAGAACTTGAAAATACAAGGGATAATATAGAGATTTATATTCATAGAGATACATATATAATTAGTGATAGTAATGTAAATTATGGAGGTGCTCCTTATCTAAACATAGGTCTATTTACAGAAGCAATGGAAATGAGGATGCTTATATCCTTTAATTTAGACTTTTCTATAATAGGAGACCTCCGTGAGAAAAATGTGATTTCTGCAAAACTTAAACTGTATAAATATGCCGCATCAGGTGGCTCATCTCTTACTGTGAAGGTATATCCCCTTATTGAAGAGTGGAGGGAATATGAGGCTACCTGGAATACAAGACAGGAAAGTACGTGGTTTAAAGAAGGGGGTACATATGATGAGACCCAGCTTCTGGGTTCATCAGATATCTCTACAGCAGGTATAAAAGATTGGGTAGAGATAGATATTACAAAGGCATTTGAATACTGGAAGAGCCATGACAATTATGGCCTGATCTTTATACCTTTTGCAAATATTGCTACACAACTCACATTTGTCTCCTATGAAAATTCAACTTATAGAGACTATAAGCCTTATATAGAAGTAGAATACTATGAACCTTAAGATATATAGAGGAATATAAAGGATATTTGCATGGGGCCTTTTTGGCCCCTTTTTTATTTTTTAGAAAATCCTTTTATCCATTGAACCTTCTTTTTATATATGTTAAAATAGAGGCACTAAATAGATATAGG
>JALVIU010000231.1 GCA_027028665.1 Candidatus Atribacteria bacterium
TGCCAGAGAGTCCTATCTGGTGGGAGTATGGAATCCAACCCATATCCACTGCTGCACGAGATGCACCTACTGCCCCATCTAACAATTTTGCCAATTTATGAAGCATCTCAAAGTTTTTTCCATCCTTTAGCCCCTTTCCTCCTGCTATTATTATATCTGCCTCTTGTACTGGTAGCTCACTTATATCCTCCTTTTCAAAGGATAATCTTTTTATACGAGAACGAAAGAGCTCTTCTGGATACGATTTTTTTATAATCTTTCCTTCCCTTGTTTCTTCCCTGGGAGGGATCTTTTTAGATTTTGGTCTTACAGTTGCCATTTGTGGGCGATGGTTCGGGGTTTTAATTGTGGCCATAACATTTCCACCTATAGCAGGTCTTGTTTGTAATAAGAGCCCTGTCCCCTCTTCTATGTTTAATCCTGTACAGTCTGCTGTAAGACCTGTTTCTATTTTTGATGCAAGCATGGGCATAATAGTTCTTCCTGTAGTAGTTGCAGATGCTATAAATATCTCTGGCTTCTCTTCTTCTACGAGTTTGGCCAATACCTTTAGGTATATCTCTGGATTAAAGTATGACAGAGCTGGATGATTCACTGTGTATACAATATCTGCCCCTCTTTTTATGAGCTCTTTTGCATCTTCTTCTATACTCTCTCCCAAAAGTACCGTAGATAATGGTTCTCCCTTTTTTTCTGCGAGTCCTTTACCCCATGATATAAGTTCAAATGAAACAGGATTTAACATTCCTTCTCTCTTTTCAGAGAGCGTCCATATTCCTTTGTAACCTTCTTTTTCCTTAGGCATATTTTCTCCTTATATAATATCTTTTTCTTTTAAAAATTTTATAAGTTCATCTACAGCAGCCTCTGGATCTTTGGATTTTATTATAACCCCTTTCCTTGTCATTTTTGGATAATATACATTAACTACCCGTGTGGGTGATCCAAAAAGACCGATCTTTTCAGGATCAACATCAAGGTCTTTTGCGGTAAGCGTAGGTATCTCTGCCTTTTTTGCCTTCATCTTTCCAGAGAAATTTGGGATACGAGGCTCATTTATCTCTTTTACCACGCTTAAGACTACAGGCAGTTCAGATGAGACAACCTCTTTTCCTCCTTCTATAGTGCGTTCTACTACTATTGATTCATTGGATAGTTCTCGTATTTTGCTTACATAGGTTAGAATAGGTAAGTCAAGCTGAGTAGCAAGAGAGGGTCCAACCTGACCTGTTTCTCCATCTGTTGCCCTTTCTCCTGTAAATATAATGTCAAAACCCCCAAGTTTTTCTATAGCCTTTTTCAGGGTATATGCAGTGGCCCATGTATCTGCTCCTCCAAATTTTCTATCTGACACCAGATACCCTTCATCTGCTCCCATGGATATAGCATCTTTGAGTACATCTTTTGCAAAAGGGGGACCCATAGATATAGCTATGACCTTTGTTTTCTCATATTTTTCTTTTAATCTTACTGCTTCTTCTACCGCATACATATCCAATGGATTAAGCTCGGATTCCAGATTTTCCCTTATCATAGTTCCCGTTTCCTTGTTGATCTTTACCTTGTCTGTGGCGGGAACCTGTTTTACAAGAATAGCTATTTTCATATAGACCTCTCCTTAGATTTTATATGTTTGTATTATATTATTCTGATTATTTTTTGTCAATTCGGATCAGACTTTTAGAGAAAAATTTCGAATCTAAGGAACGTGATTGTAAACATAATTTGATTGTGTAAGTTTTTAATTTTTTTAATTCAAGATGAAAAATATGATTTAAATATATTTTATAGATATTATTTTATTATTTTCTTGACATTTCAAAAAATTTATAGTAAAATTCATTAAAACCTGTTATTATACTTATAAAATAGTAACAAAGGAGGTATCTACAACGGATTCAAGAAAAGAGGTTAATAAATTTCTCTTTACTGTCCTTGTTTTTTTTGTACTATGGCTTATATTCACTGCGAGCCTATCCCCTGATGAGCTATTTACAGGTCTTGGGATCGCAATAGTTGTAGCCTATCTTGTATTTGATAAGTTTACCACCAGGGGGTTTGAGAATCTCTCCCCAAAGAGAGTATGGTATTTCCTCCTTTATCTCCCATTTTTCTTCTATGAAGTAATAAAATCCAATATAGATGTTGCATATAGAGTACTTCATCCAAAGATGCCTATAAAACCGGGTATTGTTGCTATAAAAACCACTTTAAAAGGCGATATCTCTAAACTTATTCTTGCCAATTCTATCACCCTTACCCCAGGTACATTTACCTTAGATATAATAGATGATACATATTTGATTCACTGGATATGGGTGGAGAGTGCAGATATGGATGAGGCATCAAAGATAATCGCTCATAAATTTGAAAGATATATAAAGGAGTTTGGAGAATGAATATAATATCTTATATCTTCTTCACATTTGTTATTGTGGGCACCTTTTTTGCAATACTTAGAATATACTTAGGACCTACAGCACCTGATAGGTTAGTAGGTATGAGCACCATGACAACCCTTACTACTGTACTTTTGGTATTTTTGGGGTATTTTTTTAATAGATATGTATATATTGATGTAGCCCTTGTATACGCTATTCTTTCATATATAGGTGAGGTTTCCATAGCCAGATACTTAGAGGGTGGTATATAATGATATTGACGATAATTGGTGCAATACTAATTCTTATTAGTTCAGCTTTTTTATTCTTAGGAGCATTTGGTATATACAGGCTACCAGATGTGTATAATAGGCTTCAGGCAGCTACCAAATCAACTACCTTAGGTGCATTTATAGGTATAATAGGCGTAGGGTTCTTAAAGCCAGAGTGGTTTCTAAAAACACTAATAATTGCAGGCTTTCTTTTTCTTACAAACCCTGTAAGTAGTCATGCAATAGGCAGGGCAAGTTGTTTAAGAGGGGTAAAACCGTATTCTGGCACAGTGGTAAATAAGACTCAGGAATTCGAAGAGTGCAGAAGTACAAAAAAGGAGTAAATAGATGTTTATAATTTCTCTTTTGCTTATAATCTTTATGATTGTATTGGCTATAATAACTATTGAATTTAATGATCTTCTAAAGGCTGTTATTTCATCTGGTGGTGTAAGCCTTATTGCATCTATTTTATTTTATATTTTGCATGCCCCTGATGTAGCTATGGCAGAGGCTTCTATCGGAGCAGGTCTTACAATAGGTATCTTTGTCTTTGCCTTAAGACGTACAAGGAGATGGGAAGAGGAGGAAGAAGATGAATAGAAAACTTGCAATTTTGCTTCTCATTTTAATCTCTGGCTCTATACTTTTATTTGCCTTCTCTGGTATACCATTTGGAAAAGATAAAATGTATGCAGGTAAGTACTATATTGAAAATGGCTTGAAAAAGACGGGAGCTCAAAACCTGGTTACCTCTGTAGTGGTGGATTTCAGGGGATTTGATACATTGGGAGAGGTAACTGTTTTATTCCTTGCTGCAACCGGTGTAGGTGCTTTAATGTCATATTATAAAAAGGAAAAAGATAAAAGTGAATTTCAGGAAGAAAAGGAGGCGAGTTTTATCCTCAGAGTAAGTACGCCACTTCTTTTTCCGCTTATTCTTATCTTTGGTGCTTATGTATTTATACATGGACATCTTACACCAGGAGGAGGATTTCAGGGTGGTGCAATTATTGCATCCTCTTTTTTGCTTTTGTATATAGTTTTTCCTCATCTATTTCATGAGCTTGAAAGTTTTAAAGTACTTGAGAGTTTAGCAGGACTTACCTTTGTAGGA
>JALVIU010000232.1 GCA_027028665.1 Candidatus Atribacteria bacterium
CAGTACAAGCTGTCTTCCCTTCCAGGTAAACCGCGCCAGTGCAAATATACTCTGTAAAGGTACTACAATAAGTGCAAAGTAAAAGGTGTTTAAGATACCTCGCCTAAAGAGATTATCGTTTAAAAGTTTTATACAGTCTCTAAATCCCACATATTTTGTAGGTATAGGCCCTGGTATAAGCCTCTGATTGGTAAAGGAAAGGCCAAAGGCCATGATAAAAGGTATTACTATAAATACAATAAGAAGTATAATAGTAGGGAGTAAAAATAAGGATACAACTTTTTTGTCTTTGTTGTTTCTAAAGGATTTTCTCATATCTCATCTTTTTGTAATTTTTTAGCCTATCCCTTTATTGCACCACCTGTAAACCCGATGACAAAATACTTATGGAAGATAGAGAACATAATAATTATGGGAATAAGGGCAGTAAATGAAGCTGCTGCTACAAGCATCATGTTAATACCTTCATATTGATTAGTAAATGTCGTAAGTCCTACAGTATAAGTAATAATTCTACTTCCTGCAAGAGTTTTAGCAACGATATAATCATTAAATGCCCTTACAAAAGCATATATTGCAGATGCTGCAAGGCCTGGTGCCGCAAGAGGAAAGGTCACAGTCCAAAAAGCCTTCATACCAGATGCACCATCTATATATGCAGCTTCTTCAAGTTCTCGAGGGATAGTAGCAAAGTAACCCCTCATAAGCCATATGATAAGTGGCATGGTAGCTACTGCATTTATAAAAATAAGTACAATATATGTATCAAGAAGATTTATAGTTGCAAACATACTATATAGAGGAATAATAATTGATGCAGGAGGAATCATTTGCAAAGTTAATATAAATATCATAAGAAAGGTCTTTGCGCGAAACATATATCTTGCAAAAGAATAGGCGGCAAGTGAACCTACAAGCACAGAAATAAGTGCAGCAAAAGTAGCTATTATAATAGTATCTGTATAATATTTTAGCCAATTCGGATTCTGGAGTACTGTACGAAAATTATCCAGGGTAAGATTCATAGACAAATACTTCGGAGGAAACGACATGAAGGCATCCTTTGGCTTAAGGGCAATTAAAAGCATGGTAGTAAGGGGAAAAATAGAAAAAACTGCCCAAAGAAATGGCACTATATGTATTGCTACCTTTTTTATACCTTTTTTTGTACTCATACTGCTTCCTCCTTTTGTCTAAAGAATATAAGGTATAAACTGGTAATTGTAAGATTTATAAGCAAGAGAATAATAGACAGTGCAGATGCATATCCAAGTTCACCTTTTGAAAATCCAGTATTGTATGTAAATAAACTTAGCACCTCGCTCGCATGTGCAGGGCCTCCACTGGTTATAACAAGAATGAGGTCATAGACATTAAATGTAATCATAGTTGTCATAATGAGATTTATAAGAATAAATGGCTTAAGCAATGGTAGAGTTATAAGATAAAAACGCTCAAAGGCGGTAGCTCCATCTACTTCTGCCGCTTCATAAAGAGAATCTGGGATACTTTGAAAACCCGCAGATTCCATAAGGACGGAAAATGCAGTGCCTTTCCAGATATTTATAAAAGACAATACATATATAACTATAGAGGAATTGGTAAGCCAGTCTCTTCGTGCAAGTCCTAATAATTGAAGGATTCTACTATTAGCAGAAAGTGTAGGCAAAAAACCAAGATTTGTATCAAATATATAGATCCAGGAATATGCAACAATTACACTACTTGCAATCCAAGGAATAAGAAATATAGCCCTATAAAGCCCGGAAAATCTCATAAGTTTACTGTGAAGGAAGCTTGCGAGAATAACTCCCATTGTTACCTGACCTATTACAGAAATACCTACGAAAATAATAGAATTCTTTATAGCATTCCAAAATAATGGATCATGAGGCATATAAAGATAATTTTTAAACCCAATATATCTGCCCCCATGGGTCATAAGGTCCAAAAGACTCATCTTTTTCAGACTTGTAAAAAAAGACCACATAAGTGGGAAAATAGTAATAGATATAAGCATTAAGATTGCAGGGGCTACTAATAGAAATGGGAGGTAATTATATTTTCTTTTTGTCATAATAGGTTCCTCACTATTAAAAAGAGGGGGCACGCCCCCTCTTTTGTCCTTATTTTAGAATATTTTTTACTTGTTTTGCACCTTTTTCAAGTACATCTTTTGCGCTTACTTTGTTATAATTCATTACATAATTTTGAATAGTATCTCTTATAACTTCTGCAATCTTTGGATACTCAGGGATAGTAGGTCTAAACCTTGCATGTTCAACTGCCTGTTTTATAAGATCTGCATATGGAAGATTATCAATTGTAGAAAGTGCACTCTTCACAGTTGGTATACCACTTTTTCCTGTACCTGATACATTATATCCTTCTGCATTTGTGATATATGTAATAAATTCAAGTGCAAGATCTGGATGCTTTGCAAATTTAGATATACACCAGATATAACCACCTGCAACAGTTGTACCCCTCTCTCCTCCTTCTGGCGCAGGAATAAGAGCAGCACCAAATTTTGATAAAAATTGTTCCTTTGTAAGACCTACATTCTTAGCAGTAGTCGTTCCAAGCCAGTGTCCATTTCCAAGAGAGATTACAAACTTACCATTTAAAAATGCCTCATCATATACAGCTCCATTAGAAGGACTTAAAACATCTTCAGGTGCAACCATTCCATTTTTAAGGAACCATCCATAAAACTCAAGTGCCTTTACCCCTGGCTCTTCTTGGAATTTAGGGGCCTTTTCATCTTTAGTAAGAATATCACCACCTGCTGCCCAAAGATAATCATACCATCTGGAATTTGTATGCTCCGTATTACCCGCCATAAATCCTACAGGTTTTACACCTTCTGGAAGAAGGTTTTGTTTCTCTTTAATCATTTTTGCATATTTCTTCACATCATCCCATGTCTTGATATCTACATTATCTATTCCAACTTTCTTCATAAGCTCCTTATTCCAGAAAAGAAGTCTTATATCTGTAGCTGCATAACGTCCTACTACTTTACCAGGTGCTGCATATTTCTCCATGAGTTTTTGAAAACTTGGAATATAATCGTTCCAATCTTTTATCTTACTCTTATCAATTTGCATTACCATGTCTTTAAACTCCCCAAGCCAGATATGGTCAAGAGTTATAACATCCAAAGGTTCTCTTCTGGAGAGTTTAAGTGCCGTTTGAGCCCGGCATTCATTATAGTCATATAGTGTATATTCTACCTTAATATCAAGCTCTGGATGTGCTTCTTGAATCTTTTTTGTAGCATATTTCATAAGATCTGTAGCCCAACTTCTACTTACCACTTTCAGTGTAACAGATTGTTTTGCAAAACCTACTTGAACAAACAAAGCTACCACAAAAATAGACAATACCAAAAATATCCAGACCTTCTTCATGTTACTCCCTCCTTTTTGTTGTTGATTTCAGATATATTTTATAATTTTTGATAAAAAAGTACAAATATCAGCAATAATCAAAAATAAGCATTAAAGGAAATGTGCGTGGATTAGAAATAATTATTTTCTCATATCTCATCTTTTTGTAATTTTTTAGCCTATCCCTTTATTGCACCACCTGTAAACCCGATGACAAAATACTTATGGAAGATAGAGAAAATAATTATTATGGAGAAACGGCATATAAGAGGTATTGATGATGCTTAAACATCTTATAGTCTCAGCAGGAAATATGCAACCAGTATAGAAGAGAAAACAACAAGGACAATATTTTCAAAAAATGCAGA
>JALVIU010000233.1 GCA_027028665.1 Candidatus Atribacteria bacterium
GGGAAAACCTATTTTTTGATAGATATGAAAAATATCATTGCGATCTTAGGACCAACTGCATCTGGAAAAACAGATATAGGTATAAAGCTTGCAAAAAAGATAGATGGAGAGATCGTATCCTGTGATTCCATGCAGATTTATAAGTATATGGATATAGGCACTGCAAAACCCAAAAAGGAAGAATTAGATGGTATACCATATCATCTAATAGATATAGTTTTCCCAGATGAAGAATTTAATGCAGGTATTTATAGGAAAATGGCAAGAAATATAATAAAAGATATAGAAAAAAGGGGAAAATTACCCATTATCGTAGGCGGAACAGGGCTTTACTTTAGGACTCTTAGGTATAGACTTCATAGTATTGGAAAATCAGATACATTAAGAAAAAGTTTCGAAGTAAAGGCAAAGAAAGAAGGCATTGAGAGCCTTTATAAAGAGCTTTTGATCCTTGATCCAGAATATGCACTCTCTATAAGTAAACAAGATGAAAAAAGGATTATCCGTGCACTTGAGGTAATAAAAATAAGTGGACAGAAGTTTTCAACTCTTTCAAATACATGGGCCAAAAAACAAGACAGAGATGAATTTTCTAATAAATTTATAGTATTTATACTTTACAAAAAAAGGGAGATTTTATATAAAGATATTAATAAAAGAGTGGATAAAATGATAGAAGATGGATTGGTAAATGAGGTAAAAGATTTACGGGATATGGGATATAGTAAAAATCTAAATTCAATGGCTGCAATTGGATATAAAGAGATAATAAATTATTTAGAAGGAAGGTATTCTTTGGAAGATGCTGTAAATCTTATAAAGAAAAATACAAGACACTATGCAAAAAGACAATTTACATGGTTTCGGAAAGAGGAAGATGCTATATGGATAGACTCAGAGGATAAATCCAGGGCATTGAATGAAATACTTGACTATTTGCGAGAGCATTCAATTGTTTTGTAAAAATATAGACCTATATTTGAATATTTTAAGATATTGGCATGATATCCTTATAAAAAACGATTTATGCTCCAAAAAGGTATCTTTTAGTACGTATCTTTATTTTCCTATTCTTCTATAATGTCCTATAATATATCTTATGTTAAATTAGAATTTTAAAAATATATGTACATAATTTTCCTTTACTATGGGGATATGAATTTAATAGCTACTCGAATGATTGATTAAATATGTAAACTATTTTTTATCGAGGTCTATTCTTAAATAATAAGTACTTAACTACGTCAATTTTGCTTTATTATTTAAAAAGTAAGGCTATTAAAAAAGGTATAGGGGTCACGCCCCTATACCGAAATAAGTTCTTCCTTCTGAGATCTTGGAAGGAGCTCTACTCTCTTCGCCTCCCACCAGAGACCTTCGAGGTCATAAAACTCCCTTTTCTTTGGGGAAAAAATATGGATCATTATATCTTGTGCATCGATTAAGATCCATTCGCTCCCACTTGTCCCCTCTACATGAGATGGATAAAAACCATGTTTTTCTTTTAACTTTTTCAAGGTGTTTTCAGCCAAGGTGTCTAAGTGTACCTTGGAGACTCCACTACATATAACGAAATAGTCTACAAGTGGAGAAAGTTCTCTTAGGTCTAATACTGTGATATTTTCTCCCTTTTTGTCATCTAATGCATATACGATAGTTTTTAAAAGTTCTTCTGCCTTTTTCTTCAAGAAATCACCTCTCTTTTATTCTAAACTTCTTCTTATACCATCCATAATGCGAGTTGCATCAGGTATAACCCTTTTCTCAAGTTTTCTTGCCGCAGGAATAGGGACATCTAAGGCGGCAACACGAATAATGGGTCCATCTAAATACTCTATAACTTCCTCTGATACTTTTGCACTTATCTCTGCCCCTACTCCCAAAGTATAGTGATCTTCTTCTGCAATTACAAGGTGTGATGTCTTCTTTACAGATTCAAATATTAGTTCAAAATCCATAGGTTTTAATGTTCTGGGATCTATTACTTCTACATCTATTCCCTCTTTTTGGAGTTCATATGCTGCCTTCATAGCCTCATCAATCTCTTTGGAGTAAGATACAAGGGTAACATCTTTTCCCTCTTTTACGATAATTCCCTTCCCTATAGGAATTGTGTATTCCTCTTCCGGAACAGGGCCTTTTTTATTGTAAAGCATCTTATGCTCTACAAATATAACAGGGTTATCATCTCTTATTGCAGATTTCAAAAGACCTTTTGCATCATACGGGGTAGATGGTGCAATAACTTTAAGCCCTGGAATGTGGACAAACCACGATTCAAGGCTTTGAGAATGCTGAGCTGCACCTGACCTACCAGCTCCTCCCTGGGTTCTAAGTACCCAGGGTACCTTTACATTACCCCCACTCATATAATGAAACTTAGCTGCCTGATTTACAATTTGATCCATAGCCAGGGTGGTAAAATCTATGTACATTATCTCTATTACTGGTCTTAGACCTATTAAAGCAGCACCTGTCCCAAGTCCTACTATAGCTGCCTCAGATATAGGAGTATCCTTTACTCGTTCTTCACCAAACTCCTCATATAAACCCTTTGTAACTGCATAGGCGCCTCCATAAATTCCTACATCCTCTCCTGCAATAAACACATTCTCATCTCTTAGCATTTCTTCTCTTAAAGCCTCTCTTAAAGCCTCTCTATATGTTATCTCTTTCATTTTTTTACTCCTCAGGCATATACATCTTCATATATTGACTCTATCTCAGGCTCAGGGCTTTCCTCTGCAAATTTCACCGCATCCTCTAATATTTTTTCTATTTCTTTATCCATTTTTTCTACATCTTCTTCAGTAAGATATCCTTTTTCTTTTAGCTTTTTGATATATGTATTTATCGGGTCCCTCTTCTTCCATTGATCTTCTTCCTCTTTAGTTCGATAGTTCGAAGGGTCTGTTCGAGAATGACCATAATATCTATAAGTTTGTGCCTCTATTAGCGTAGGTCCTTCACCTCTTCTTGCCCGTTCCAGGGCCTCTTTTACCTTCTCTCTTACATCTTCTACATTCATTCCATCTACAAGTACCCCAGGCATATTATAAGCAGCAGCCCTCTTATAAATCTCCTTTACTGCATGAGATCTGTACAAGCTTACAGACATTGCATAAAAATTATTCTCACATATATATACCACAGGCAGCTTCCATAAGCCTGCAAGGTTGAGGGACTCGTGAAATGCCCCTGTATTTACTGCTCCATCTCCAAAGAAGCAAAGCACTGCCTGATCCGTTTTTTTAATCTTTATTCCAGCTCCTGCTCCTGTGGCAATAGGGATACCTCCACCTACTATCCCATTTGCTCCTAAATGTCCTATTTTTATATCTGTAATATGCATAGATCCACCTTTGCCCTTACAATAACCCGTCTTCTTGCCAAATAGTTCAGCCATCATTCTTTTTATATCTCCACCCCTCGCGATAAGTTCACCATGTCCCCTATGGGTACTTGTAAGGTAATCATTGGGACCCATTACTGAGATGGCTCCCACAGGTACTGCCTCTTCTCCTACTGAAAGATGCAAAAAGCCTGATATTTTGCCCTCTGCATAGAGCTCTCCTGCTTTTTCTTCAAAAGCTCGAATAAGCTTCATATTATAGAGGAGTTTTAGAGCTTCTTCTTTACTTATCTCCTCCATTGCCTTTAGCCTCCTCGTTTAAGTGCCTTACCATTTCATGCATGAGATCTTTCATCTGCTGATAGGTCCTTATATATTTATCTATATAGAATTGGTA
>JALVIU010000234.1 GCA_027028665.1 Candidatus Atribacteria bacterium
TGCCCCCAGACTTCTTGCAGCAAGAAACAAATCTTCCGGGATATTCTCAAGAGCACTTACCAGAGAGAGAAGCATAAGAGGCATAAAGAGCTGAAGGAGACCTACAAACACAGCTCCTTCAGTATAGAGGAGCCTTACAGGTTCTTTATATATCCCCAACCATATGAAAAATTTATTTATAAGACCATGCCTTCCCAATATGGCAAGCCATGCAAAGGTTCGAGCAACAGGATTTGTCATAAGAGGAAGAACCGTAAGGGTCATCAGTATTGTCTTTAGTGAACTATTTTTTATCCCTACAATGGCAGAAGATGCAGGATAAGAGATAATAATTGCGATTATTGTAACCCAGAGTCCTATATAAAGACTTCTAAAATATGCCTCTTTTGCAACTCTATCTTGAAAAAAGGCCATGTAGGTAGAGAGTGACCATCCCTGAGAGGGATGGTACACACTCTGCCCAAATACCATAAGTAATGGTATAAGAAAAAACACAAATACAAAAGAAAGTGTAGGTAAAAGTAAAAGAATTCCTCTTCTTTTCAAGGTCTTTTACTATTTACCTGCTATCTTTTCATTCCAGATCTTAAGCCATTTATCCCTATGTGTTACAATAAAGTCCAGATTGTAAAAACGCAGAGATTTTATCTGTTTTTCTCCATATGTAAGTTTCTCTGCTATATTTTCTGGTACACTCACCTCTTTATTTACTGGTGAATCAACAAGATCCATTGCCTCATTCTGTTGTACATCTTTGCTGAGTATGAAATCTATGTACTTATATGCCTCTTCCTTGTGCTTTGCACCCTTTACGATACTTACTGTGCTCATAAATCCAAGCATTCCCTCCTCTGGAATAGCCCACTTGAGAGGAAGCCCTGTCTTAAGAAGCCTGCCCCATGCAAACCTTGCAACAGGTGCAGCCCATACCTCACCCATTTTGAATAGGTTAATAAGCTCTGAGGATCTTTTGTAAAAGGTTACTATATTGGGTTTTAGGGCAGCAAGCTTAGAAAATGCCACATCCAGATTATCATCATCTTTGGCACCGCCCCAAATTTCATTTGTAAGCATCATAAATGCTGGCCCATAGGTAATCGTAATATCTGGGAGGGCAACTCTACCCTTTAAATCTTCTCTCCAGAGGTCTTTCCATGACGTAATAGGTTTTTTCACCTTATCTGTTCTATAAACTATACTGTATCCAAATACAGAGTATGCAATTGCATAGTTTCCACCAATAGGATCCTTTGCAAAATCGTAAATCTTATCATAGTTTTTGAGCTTAGATACATCAATGGGCTCAATTAATCCTTTTGTTTTTGCAAGTGCTGCATAATAGTCTGCAAAATGAACCACATCGATTACAGGATTCTTTTTCTGGACTTCAAGTTTGGTAAGACGGGTAGAATTATTTCCAAGTTCCCTTACGATATCTATGCCGTATTGTGCTTTAAAGGGTTTTGTAATATTTTTGTCAATAAGGTCTAAATTAAACCCCCATGTAGATACAAACACCTTTTGCCCTGAAAAGGCAACACTACTTAATACGAACACCAAAAGTAAACCTAACACAAGCCACTTCTTCACAAAAAACCACCTCCTCTAAATTTATACTATATAGTATAAGGGTTTATAAAAAATAAGTCAAGCATCAAAATAATGTATACCAAAGGGTATTACTATTTGTTTCATATATCATCACTCCATTGTCAAATACCTGGACCTTAAGACGTCCTTTAAAAAGCATTATACCAGGGGTTCTTCCCTTTCCCATCTGACCTATAAGGCCTTTATTCACACTTAACACCTTTAAAAAAGTAAGATCAAGTGTATAGGTTCTTTTTGTATCTTTATAGAGTCCTTCCCATCTACCTGTTTTAAGCTCTTTCACAATTATTCCTTTATCATATGCATAAAAAGCGTACCTATCATCAAAACCTGGAATTTCTGCCTTTTTCACAAGGAGTCCGCCGAGATTCCTTGAGAAAAGGGACATATTTGAGCTCTTTCCTGTGTATATGTAAATATCTGTACCAGGTGCTTTATATTTTTTTATCTTACCTGATGTAGGCTTATAAAGGGATATTATCTTTTGTTTAAGACTTGAGACCTTTTTCCTTATAGGATCATCCTTTGGAAATGCCCACATATAGTTTCCGATAGTCATGATCTGAAGATATGCATTCTTTATATCCCCTTTATTTAGATAGTATTTGGCCTTTCCATATATGGACAAGACCTTTTTCTGGGTCCTTTCTGCCTTCTCTACCCGTGATATACCGTATTTTGCATCCTTGTTCTGGGGATCCATAGAGAGTACCTCACTATATAGTCTTTTGGCCTCTGAGAGGTTTCTCTCATTGTAAAAGGCCTTTGCATCCTTTAGCTTCTGGGATATCTCTTCCCTTAACTTCCTGGCATCTTCTATGGCCTGAGCAGTTACAGTTACATTGAGATCTGCATATCCTTCTCCTATTACATTTCCTGCCTTATCAAATATTTTACAGGTAAGATGACCTGTGCCCACTTCATTTCTCTTTACATATATAATCTCTCCAAGGTCTCCTTCTACCTTTACCACCTCAGTCTGGGGATCTACCTCCCATGAAAGGACATCAAGAGAAGGGAACAGGTCTTTATCGAAAATGGCCTGGAACTTTACTGTCTCTCCCACTGCTATCTCATCTTCCAAAGAAACAAAACCTACACCTTCTTTATATATTTCAGGCCTTTTCTCTACAGGCCCCAGATTTTTTATCTCGATAGATAACGGCACAGGTGTAGGAGTAGGACTTGGTGTAGGTGTTGGAGTAGGGGTTGGCGTGGGCGTGAACGTCGGCGTGGGGCTTGGTATTGGTGTAGATGTTGGTGAAGGACTTGGTGTAGGCGTCGGACTCTGTGTAGGGATAGGTGTTGAGGTTGGTGTAGATGTTGGACTTGGACTCGGTGTTGAAGTCGGTGTTAATAATGATGTAAGGGGGTGTACCTCCACCTTTATCCTTTTGTATATAAGATTTCTTGGATTGGTCTTTTTTGCATATATAAATACAATTTCTCCATCTTTTTCTTCAAACTTTGCACTTCTTTTAAACTTTACCTTAAGCCTTTCCTCTCCCAGAGGAAATATCTTTCCTTCCAATGGATCAATATTTAAAAACTCCGGGAATTCATCTATCTCATACAGGATAGTCTCTTTTGATGACTGATTTACAATGTTTATATAAAACACATCATCTGGTTCCTCGATTATAATCTTATCAAGAGAAAATGAAAGTAGCTCTTCTCCATAGGAAACACCTAAAAAACCCAACACAAAGATGAAAATAAGTATTAAGCCAAGATATTTTTTCACTATTTACACCTCCTTTTTTATTTTTATATTTTAACATGTCCGTCTTATCTTTATCAAGAAAAAAGTATAAATACAAAAAACCCTATGAGCGAAAAGGTAAGTGATGTTAGAAGAGACAAAGAGGAGATCTGCCCTATTATAAAAAGGAAATAGACAATACCTATAGAGAGAGGTATAAGAAGATAAGCAAGCCCTCTTCTTATTTTAAAAAGAACAAGATTTGAGAGAAAAAGGAGGACTATATGCTGAATGGGAAAAAGTCCCTGTGGTCTATTTATAGAATAGATAAAAAGTATAATTTTATCATAAAGACTATGTGGTGGGATCTTTGGTGCAAGATAAGGGGTTTGAAACAAAAGGTAAAATATAAACACTAAAGATGATGTAA
>JALVIU010000235.1 GCA_027028665.1 Candidatus Atribacteria bacterium
GAGGGGATACTTCCGCCTCAAGAACAAGTAAAGGAAGAAAATTATTATCTGGGGAAGAAGTTAAAGCTTTACCTAGTAGAGGTAAAGAAAACCAGTAAAGGGCCTAAGATAATCCTATCCAGAACGCATCCAGGACTTATTAAAGGTCTATTTGAACTTGAGGTACCTGAAGTCTATGAAGGATTGGTAGATATTAAAGCCATAGCAAGAGAAGCAGGTAAGAGAACAAAAATAGCAGTTTTTTCTCGTGATAAGAACATTGACCCAGTAGGTACATGTATAGGAAATAAAGGAACAAGAATTAGAAATATATTAGCAGAGATAGGTGAAGAAAAAATCGATATAATAAAATGGGAAAAAGACCCCGCTCTTTTTATCAAAAATGCATTGAGTCCTGCAAAGATCATTTCTATAGATATAAATAAAGAGGAAAAAATGGCAAGGGTAATTGTTCCTGATGATCAACTTTCCCTTGCAATAGGAAAAGAAGGGCAAAATGTTAGACTTGCTGTTAAGCTTACAGGATGGAAGATAGATATAAAGCCTCATAAAGGAAGTATTGAGGAAGATGAAAACTAAGAAAATTCCATTTCGTAATTGTATAATATGTGGCGAAAGGAAGCCAAAGAAAGAAATGGTGCGTATAGTCCGTACACCAAATCAGGAGGTAGAGTTGGATTATACAGGAAAAAAGTCAGGTAGGGGAGCATATATATGTATAAAAAAAGAATGCATAGAAAAGGCAAAAAAGACTGATAAATTAAAGGATGCATTGCGAATAGAAGTCCCCCCTGAAATATATATAGAATTAGAAAACTTGTTAACTACAGGAGGTGAAGCTGATGGGGAAAATAAGGGTATATAAATTGGCAGAAGAACTTAAGGTTCATACAAAGGATTTAGTAGATTACTTAAAAAAAGAAGGAGTAAGTATTAGAAATCATATGAGTACAATAGATGAGGAAACAGCAGATTTAATAAGAGAGATGATAGAGACAGAAAAAGAAGAAAAAATGGAAGAAGAGATATTAGAACCTATGGAGTTTAATAAATTACCTACTTTAAAGGAACTTGCTTTTAAATTAAAGATGAAGCCTATAGATCTTGCTATAAAGCTTATAAACAGAGGAGATATAGATAGTTTAAATGGTGAAATTAAATACAACACTCTTGTAGAGATCTTAAAAGAATATAAAAAAAGGCCAATACTACCAAAGGAATTGGAAAAGAAGGCAGAAGAGAAAAAGGAATTACCCCTTAGACCTCCTGTAGTCACAATTATTGGTCATGTAGACCATGGAAAAACTACACTTTTAGATGCTATTAGAAATTCAAGAATAGCTCAAAGTGAAGCAGGTGGTATTACTCAACACATAGGAGCCTATGAGGTAAGCCTTGATAAAAAAAGAAAAATTGTGTTTATAGATACTCCAGGGCATGAAGCATTTACTACTATGCGAGCAAGGGGAGTAAAAGCTACAGATATTGCAGTATTAGTTGTAGCTGCAGATGATGGTGTAAAACCACAAACGATTGAAGCTATAAACCATGCACGTGCTGCCAATGTTCCCATTATTGTGGCTATAAATAAGATAGATAAACCAGGAGTGCAAATAAATAGAGTAAAAGAAGAACTATCTAAACATGGAATAATACCTGAAGAATGGGGCGGAGAACATACATTTGTAGAGATTTCTGCGCTTCAAAGAAAAGGAATTGAGGATTTATTAGAAATGATCTCTCTTACTGCAGAGATTTTGGATCTTCGAGCTGATGACAAAAAACCTGGTACAGGAATAGTTATAGAATCCAGACTGGATAAGACAAAAGGAGCAGGTGCAAAGGTCCTTATAAAAGAAGGTAAAATCAAAACAGGGGATTTCTTTATATCAGGAAGTACATTTGGTAAGGTCCGTACTATAATAGGTGGTAATAATAAACCTATAAAAGAGGCAGGTCCTTCAAATATTGTGGAAATCTATGGTTTTTCTTCGCTTCCTGAAGCAGGAAGTTATCTTTATGTAATAAGAGATAATAAACTGGCAAAAGAATTAAGTGAATATTTTAAAGAACTTAAAGAGCAAGGGAAGAAAGAGGAAGAAAAGACTGTATCGTTAGACGACTTACTTGAAAAGATAAAAGGAGGAGAAACAAAGAAACTATCTCTTGTTATAAAAGCAGATGTTCAAGGGTCTCTTGAGGCTATAGAAAAATCTCTTAGCAAAATTGATATGGAAGGTGCAGAGATAGAAATTTTACATAAGGGCATAGGAGGAATAAGTGAAACAGATGTAATGCTTGCTTCTGCATCAAAAGGAATTGTAGTAGGATTTAATGTAAGACCTGATAGTAAAGCAGAAAAGGCAGCCCAAAGGGAAAAGGTAGAAATTAGAATTTATAGAGTAATTTATGAGCTAATAGAGGATATAGAAAGAGCGCTTAAAGGACTACTTGAGCCAGTATTGAGAGAGGTTGTGGTAGGGAAAGCGGAAGTAAGACAGATCTTTAAAATTCCTAAAGTAGGACAAGTAGCAGGTTGTTTTGTTTTAGACGGAAAAATTAAGAGAGGATCGAAGGCAAGACTCATAAGGGATCAAGTAGTAATAAAGGATTCATTTATAAATAGTTTAAAGAGGTTTAAAGATGACGTAGGAGAAGTAGCAGCAGGATACGAGTGTGGACTTACTTTAGAGGGTGTAAAAGATTATAAGGAAGGAGATATAATAGAAGCATATGTTGAAGAAGTTGTGGAATAATGGTTATTGGAGTATGTAGAGTGGAACTTTCTATTCCCGATAGTTTTTCTTTAAAGGACAAAAGAAGGGTGCTAAAAAGTATTATTGCACGCATTAGAAATAGATTTAATGTCTCTATTTCAGAGATAGAAGATAATGATATGTGGCAAAGAGCTATTATAGGTATCTCTTCTATATCCAATGATGCCCATTATACAAATAAGATATTAAATGAAGTAATGAATTATTTAGAAAAAGAAAAAAGTATTATAATTTTAGATTATTCTATAGAGCTATTTTAAGAAGGTGTAAAAAATGAAAAGATATAACAGAGTTGATCGTGTATCAAAGCTTCTCCGAATGGAGATCACCAAGATTATTCGAGAAGACGTAAAAGATCCCAGAGTAGAAGGAATAGTTATAACAGAAGTAACAGTTACAAAAGATTTGAGGCAGAGTAAAGTTTATTTTTCTCTTTATGGCAGTCAGGAAGAGAAAAATAATGCATTAGAAGGCCTAAGGAGTGCAACATTTCTTGTGCAGGAGGAGTTGGGTAAACATCTTAGAATGAAACATACGCCAAGGCTTACTTTTTACATTGATGATGCTATAGAGAAGGGATTTGAACTTATAGAAAAGATGAAAAAGTTAAAGGAAAATGAAGAGTAATATAAATGGTATATTAAATGTTTATAAGCCCACAGGTATTTCCTCTTTTCAAGTTATAAGTACCTTAAAAAAAGCACTAAAAGTAAAAAAAATGGGACATACAGGTACTCTTGATCCTAAGGCAGAAGGGTTGCTTGTAATATGTATAGGAGAAGCTACAAAAATTGCAAATTACATCATGCATGCGAAAAAAAGATATAAAGCAGAAATCTTGTTTGGCATTGAAACAGATACACAGGATATGGAGGGAAAGATTTTAAGAGAAAATGAATGTAAAAATTTAAAAGATAAAATAAGAAGAGCTATTCCTAAGTTCATAGGAGAGATAGAGCAAATTCCGCCTATGTATTCTGCTATTTCCTATAAAGGAAAAAGATTATATGAACTTGCTCGAGAAGGTAAAACCGTAGAACGAAAACACAGAAAAGTAATCATTTATAAGTTTGAATTTCTAGATTATAGAGAAAAAGATTATCCCATAGGAACCTTTTTTATAGAATGTTCAAAAGGAACGTATATAAGAAGTCTTGCATATGACTTGGGCAGAGAAATAGGATGCCCAGCTGTGCTTTATTCTTTAACAAGAGAAGGTGTAGGAGATTTTTCTTTAGATCAAGCATATACTATAGAAGAGATTCGAAAACTTTACAAAGATGATAAATTAGAAGAGATCATTATAGATATAAAAAATGCACTTCCTCATTTTATACATATAGACATTACCTCAGATGAGGAGCTTAGAATAAGACGCGGACAATTTATTCAATTGAGTAGAAACTTTAAATCTAATAGAGGTATGGCGCTTGCTTTGAATAAGGATAGGCCGGTTGCAATAGGAGAGATAAGAGAGAAGGGGAATTTATACTTTTTCTATCCCAAAAGGGTTTTCCATATATGAGAATAGACTTTATTCCTTATAATAGATTATCAGAGATTTCTAAGATTGTAGGTAATACTAGAATTATAGCAGGTATAGGTGTATTTGATGGAGTTCACCTTGGACACAAAAGGCTTATAGCAGAACTTATTACCGATGCAAAAAAAACAGAAAGTGAAAGTGCCATAATAACTTTTCATCCACCTACACGTTTTCTCTTAGGAAAGAACAAATATTTATTAACAACAAATTTAGAAAAGTTTAGTCTCTTTAAAGATTTAGGAATAAAGAGAGTTATAGTATTTGAATTTAATGAGAGTTTTTCTAAACTTTCTCCTATGAAGTTTTTGGAGATTATAGGGAAGCTTGAAATTTCTATCTTGTATGTAGGATATGACTTTCGTTTTGGTTATAAGAGAAGTGGTAATATAAATTTAATGAAAGACATACTCAAAAGTAAGGGTATAGGATTAAAAATAGTGGATATATTAAATTTCCAGGGTAAAAAAATTAGTAGTACAAATATTAAAGAATATATATTAGAAGGAAATATAAAAAAGGCTAATATATGTCTTGGATATGATTTTTTTATCACAGGCATTCCTTTTAAAAAGGGAAATACTCAAGTTCTTATAACACATGTAAATAAGATAAGACCTAAAGATGGAAGATATAATGTAACTATAGAGGGATTAGGCAGGGATACTGTAAAAATTCAAAATGGTATTATTTATACGAATTTATTAAATTCAGGGACGATAACTATCACTTTTTCTTGACTAAAGAAAAGACAATAAAAGCACTATTAGTGGTTTACATATAAGAAGTTTTATGATAAACTATATTAGTTATTTTAATAAGGAGGTGAAAAGAGAGAGATGACCCTTTTAAAAGAAGAAAAAGAAAGAATAATACAGGAGTATAAGATCCATGAAAATGACACAGGTTCTCCTGAAGTTCAAATTGCCATTCTCACCGCCAGAATTAATAATTTAACTGAACATCTAAAGGTTCACAAGAAAGACTTTCACTCAAGAACGGGTCTTTTAAAGATGGTAGGTCAGAGAAGGGCATTATTAAATTATTTAAAGAGTAAAGATGTCGAGAGATATAAAACTCTCATTTCTCGTCTCAATTTAAGGAGGTAATATAGAGCAATATGAATGAAGTTACACAGGAAAAAACGGTAATCAATGGAAAAGAATATATTATTGAAACAGGGAAAGTAGCGAAACAGGCGAATGGAGCAGTACTTGTAAGATATGGGGACACAGTAGTACTTGTAACTGCTGTAGCAGCAGAAGAACCTAAAGAGGATATTGACTTTTTTCCATTGACGGTAGAATTTGAAGAGAAGTTTTATGCAGCAGGTAAGATACCAGGAGGTTTTATAAAAAGAGAAGGTAAACCTGGGGAAAAGGCTATCTTAAGTGCTCGTCTTATAGATAGGCCTATAAGACCTCTTTTCCCAGAAGGATATAGAAATGAGGTACAGATAATAGCCACTGTGCTTTCTGTAGATCAGGAAAATCCCCCTGATATTTTAGGTATTACAGGAGCCTCAGCTGCTCTTACAATATCTGACATTCCCTTTGAAGGGCCAATTGCAGGTGTAAGGATAGGATATAGAGATGGAAAATATCTTGTTAATCCTACATCTGAAGAGTTAGATGATTCGTTGCTGGATATTGTAGTTGCGGGAAGTAAAGATGCTATAACTATGGTAGAAGCCGGTGCTAAAGAAGTATCAGAAGAGGTTATTGTAGGGGCATTGGAATTGGCACAGAGAGAGATTGTAAAATTAGTAGAACTTCAGGAAAGGCTAAGAGAAAAGATTGGGAAAGAAAAGGCAAGTTTTGAACCACCTGATCTTTCTTCTGTGACAAAGAAGATAGAGGAAGAAGCTTTAGAAGATATACGTATATCTCTTATTACAAAAGAAAAGAAAGAGAGAGAAAAAAAACTTTCTCTTATAAAGAAGACCCTAAAGGAGAAGCATGAGGAGGATGAGGAGTTTTTAAAATATCTAAATGATGCTTTTGAAAAGATAATAAAATCAGAAGTGAGAAGACTTATCTCAACTGAAAAGAAGAGAGTTGATGGTAGAGGATTGGAAGATATAAGGCCCATATCTTGTGAGGTGGGAGTTCTGCCGAGAACTCATGGTTCTGCTCTCTTTACAAGAGGACAAACACAGGCTTTAGTGATAACTACACTTGGTGCTACAGAGGATGAACAGATAGTAGATGATATTACAGAGGAGGAAAATAAAAAATTCATGCTCCATTATAATTTTCCTCCATTCTCTGTAGGAGAGATAAGACCTCGTAGAGGACCCGGGAGAAGAGAGATAGGGCACGGGGCCTTGGCAGAGCGTGCCATAAAGGCAGTACTTCCTCCAGAAGAAGAATTTCCCTATACTATAAGAGTCGTATCGGAGATCCTTGAATCAAATGGCTCTTCTTCTATGGCTACAGTCTGCGGTGCTACAATGTCTCTTATGGATGCGGGAGTAGGTATTACAAAACCTGTTTCAGGTATCGCCATGGGTCTTATTAAAGAAGCAGGGGAATTTTTTATTCTTACTGATATCTTAGGATTTGAAGATCATTATGGAGATATGGATTTCAAAGTGGCAGGCACAAGAGATGGAATTACTGCTCTTCAAATGGACATAAAGATAAGTGGTATATCTTCTGATATAATGAGAAAGGCATTGAATCAAGCGAAAAAAGCAAGACTATTTATACTCGATAAGATGGCAGAGACCATTGATAAGCCTCGGGAGAGTCTTTCCCCTTATGCTCCTCGTATAGAAGTTCTTACAATAAGTGCTAATAAAATTGGAGATCTTATAGGTCCTGGAGGGAAGAATATTAAGCGTATTATCGAGGAAACAGGAGTAAAGATAAACATAGAACCCGATGGAAAGGTTTATGTATTTTCTACTAATGAAGGAGCTTTTGATAAAGCAAGGGAGATGATTGAAACTCTTACAAGAGAAGCTAAAGTAGGAGAAAATTATCTTGGCAAGGTAACTCGTATAACTAATTTTGGTGCTTTTGTAGAAATCTTCCCAGGAAAAGAAGGTCTTGTTCATATATCCAATCTCTCAACACGGAGAGTGAAAAATGTAAAAGATGTAGTAAATGTAGGAGATAAGATCCTTGTAAAAGTTATAAATATAGACGATACAGGGAGAGTAAACTTATCCAGAAAAGCGGTCATTCAAGAAGAGGAAGAAAAGGAGAAAGCAGGGAGGAAAGAAAATAGCTAAATTAATTTATCTGGCTATACTACAGGGACTTACAGAATTCCTCCCTGTTAGTAGTTCAGGCCATCTTTTAATCTTAAAAGACCTCTTGCATACTAGTGAACAAGGGCTCTCAATAGAGGTTTACCTCCATTTGGGAACCCTTTTATCAATTATCATATACTATTTTGAAGATATTTTAGAGTTATTAATCTATTGGAGGAAGAACCTAAAATATATTATGCTTATAATTTTAGGTTCTATTCCAACTGCCATTATAGGATTTACTATATATAAACTTACAGATAATTATAATTTTGGAATAAAGGCAGTAGGAGGATTCTTTTTAATTACCTCCATATTTCTATTTCTTGTGGATAGATTTCAGTTTAATATGAGAAAACAGGGAAATCTATTAAAGAGATCGGAAGGAATTGGGGTATTAGATGCGCTTTTTATCGGGAGTGCACAGGGGGTAGCCGTATTTCCAGGTATATCGAGGTCAGGATTTACTGTAGGGAGCGCTATACTTAGAAAGATCGATCCAAAGGATGCAGCAAAGTTTTCTTTCTTGCTTTCTATTCCTGCTATAGGAGGGGCGTTTTTATTGGAGTTTATACATAAAAACATGACTTTTGAGGGGAAGTTCTTAGTTCCTATGTTTATTTCTTTCATAGTGGGATATGCTGCTATTCATATATTTATAAAAATACTCACCTCAAAAAGGCTTATTTATTTTACCCTTTATTTACTTATAATAAGTATAATCTCTCTTCTTTTCTTATAAAAAATGCCTAAAAAAAAGATTGCTAAAGGAAAGAGCACAAAAGAAAAAAACTCAAAAATTCAAGAGTTATTTGGCCTTATTACTGTATTAATAGGAGTTTTTCTCATATTTTTGGTATATGGAGATGCATCTCCAAAGTTAGTGGGAAAAGTAGGTCAAATCCTTAAGAGAATACTTATAACATATACAGGTATAAATAGGTATTTTCTCACCTTAGCAATATTCTTTTTCGGAATAAAGCTATTAATTGGAAAAATCAATAAAGAAATTATTATAAGATATATATTATTCATCTTTCTTATATTCTTTATTGTTACCTCTTTTCACTTTCCTTTCTTAAAAACAGAATTTGCATATAAGATCTCTGCACGAGGAGAAGGAGGGGGACTTCTAAGTTATTACTTTTCCTATATCTTAAATTACTATTTTGGAGAATTTGGAAGTTATATAGTCTTGTTTTTACTCTCCTTTGTCACTCTTACGATTATGATAGATTTTTCATTTGGAGAACTTTTAACCAAAGGGATAAATATAATATTTTCTATATTCAGATCTCCAAAAGAAGAATGGGCATCATATATGGAATCTGAAACGGAAAAGGACCTGATTAACAAAAGAGACAAAGAACTTTCTATACTAGGAAAAGAAGAAAAGGATGATCTGCATATAGAAAAACATAATTTTATAAACTTAATAGAGGAAGATGTTGTTGAAGAAAAGGCCATAAAGCCTAAAAATGAAGAGCTTCCTCCTATATCTCTTCTTCATAAGAAAGAACACAAAACGAATAAGAAATTTGAAGAAGAGATAGAATATAATAAGAAGGTACTTGAAGACAAATTTCACAGTTTTGGCATAGATATAAAAATCGTAAATGTAGTAAAGGGGCCTACAATTACCCGTTATGAAATAAAACCTCCTCACGGTATAAAGGTAAATAAGATTTTGAGTTTAGGTAATGACATAGCTTTGGCTTTAGGAACTCCTCAGATAAGGATAGAAGCGCCTGTACCCGGAAAAAAAGTAATAGGAATAGAGGTGCCCAATAAAGAAAGAGAAGTAGTCTACATAAGAGAGCTGATAGAGTCAGAAGAGTTTCAAAACTCTAAAAATATACTTCCCCTTGCACTTGGAAAAGGAATGGGTGGTAAACCTATTATTGCAGATCTTGTAACTTTACCTCACCTTCTCATTGCAGGTGCTACATCTTCAGGTAAGAGTGTATGTATAAATAGTATTATAATGAGTTTCTTATTTAAATTTACACCAAAAGAAGTAAGGTTTCTTATGATAGATCCAAAAATGGTAGAGCTTAGTGTGTACGAAAGAATACCTCATCTCCTTGGACCCATTGTTACTGATCCAAAAAAGGCTGCCTTAGCTCTTGAGTGGGTAATTAAGGAGATGGAGAGAAGATTTAGGATATTTGCAGATTTAGGCACGAGGAACCTGGAAAGTTATAATAAATTTGTAGAAGATCTACCTGGCTATACAAAAATGCCATTTATTGTAGTAATAATAGATGAACTTGCAGACCTTATGATGGTAGCGCCGAAGGATGTAGAAGGTTCTTTATGTCGCCTGGCTCAGATGGCAAGGGCTACAGGAATTCATCTCATAGTAGCTACTCAACGACCATCTGTGGATGTAATAACAGGTCTTATAAAGGCAAATTTTCCTTCCCGCATAGCCTTTACAGTCTCATCACAGGTAGATTCAAGGACTATAATTGATACAAATGGAGCAGAAAAGTTATTGGGAAAAGGAGATATGTTATACTTACCCATGAGTATGTTAAAACCTATAAGGGTTCAAGGCGCCTATGTAAGTGATGAAGATGTAAAAGAGGTGGTAGAATTTTTAAGAAATCAAGAAATAAAAGAATATATGGATATTATACATTTTAGCGAAGAGGAATTGGAAAAGGAGGAATTAAATCAAGAGGAGGGAGAAGAGGACGATCTCTTGAAGGCTGCCTTAAATGTTATATATACTTATAATAGGGCTTCTGCATCTTTGCTTCAAAGAGAGCTTAAGATTGGTTATCCTCGAGCAGCAAGACTTATAGGTATACTGGAAAAGAAGGGATATATAGGTCCTCAAGAGGGGAGTAAACCTCGAAAAATTTTGAAAAAAGAGGAGAGTATCTAAGATGGAGGAAGAACTCAAGTCTAAATTAAAAAGAAAGAGATTAGAAAAAGGCCTTTCCCTTGATGAGGTAGAAGAGATATTAAAAATTAGGAAAAGACATCTGAAATCTATAGAAGAGGGAAATTATA